>CAYRTV010000352.1:0-3293 GCA_964427225.1 uncultured Eubacteriales bacterium | reverse complement strand
GTAAGGGCCCAGCTTGCGGAGAGATCGCATGAGCTGAATTTCAGTGCGGACTCTTTACCTCAAAGATATTTAAGGGAGGGGTGGGAGGATCCGGAAGAACAATTCACACGGACGAATTTAAATGTAAGCCGCCTTTTTTTCAGGAATTTTAATGAGTGCAATGAGGTCCGGATGACCTTGACCGCGCGGGCGGATATGCCGCAGCGCCAACCCGTCACTATCACCTGCAACCGTAAAGAAATCAAGACCATCGAACTGGAACCGGGGCCGTTCGGAGATTATTCCGTCGTTCTCCCGAAGCGGACAGTAGACCGGGGAGACAACTGGCTTGAATTTCATTTTCTGCGCCGGCAGCCGGCCGGGGATGCGGATGCGGGAGATTCGGAACAAGGACCGGCGGCTGCATTCAAAAACATTCATTTCAGCTATAAAATCAAAGACGCCGGCGAGAAAGGCTTACTGCAGAGGACGGATTCATCGTTCAGTTGTCTGGTGGAAATAAATAAATATTTCCGGGTGGAAACGCATTATCAAAACCTGCGCGGCACGGAGTCCGTGATAGAAGTCGTGGACCATATGGAAAATGTCATCCACACCTTTGGTTTGTCTCCGGAGCAAACAAATTTTTCTCAAACCAAAAAAGTTCCTGATCCTGGCGTTTATAAGCTTAGATTCACAACCACCGGAAGAAGCGACAGCTTCGCCATCTGGTCCCGGATCAATATTTTCTTGGAAGAAGATAAAAATGAAACCATTCCCAAAGAAAAAGAAATGGGATCTTCTCCTGCGGATATTATTCTATATGCAGTAGATACGCTCCGACGGGACCATGTGAGCCGTTATGGATATGGAAGGAAAACAACCCCCCGCTTTGACCGGTTTGCTGAAGAAAACACCCTGTATTTGAATGCTTATTCCAACAGTGCCTGGACCCGCCCGTCCGCTGCTTGTATTTGGACGGGATTATTTCCAAAAAATCACAAAACACAGTTCCGGGAAGATAAACTGCCGGAGGAAGCCGTCACCTTGCCTGCAATTATGCGTGACAATGGATATTATACCGCCGCTTTTGTCGCCAACGGCAATCTCGGCCGCTTTTTCGGTTTTGAACGGGGATTTGATGATTTTGTCGAATTTTTTGAGACCAATGACTATTCCCGCCATGCCACAGCGGCGCATGTAAATCAGGCCCTCTTTCCTTTTTTGGATGAGTATGTAAAGCGGCCGCAGCGTAAACCTTTGTTCTTAATTGTATGGACGGTCGATCCTCATGCGCCTTATACACCCTCTAAAGATGTTAAATCCATGTTTGGAATCCAAAAATTTGAAGCGATTGATACGTATGATTTTGATTTGATGGATAAAATCCGGTCTGGAAAGATTATGCCGACGAAATCCCAGCGGGAATACATGCGCATCCGTTATGACCAGGAAATTTTTGATAACGACCGGGAGTTCGGCCGGCTCCTGGATAAATTGAAAGAGTTAGGCTTGTATGATAGAGCTGCTGTGATTTTTACATCCGATCACGGGGAAGAGTTTTTTGAGCATGATTATGTCGGGCATGGACATTCTCTCTACCAGGAGCAGATTTGTATTCCTTTTGCCGCTAAAATTCCCGGTATTCAGCCCGGCGTTCGCGAAGAGAAAATCCAATTGACCGATGTTTTTCCGGCTATTCTGGAAATAGCGGGGCTGCAGCCCCCGGGAGCGGTTGACGGGATTTCTTTCACCCAGGTTCGGAGCGAGAGCCCCCGGACTCTTTATTTCGAAGAAAGAAAACCTTGGCTCGATCTTACAGCTTTAATGGATGGTACAAGGAAACTGATTTATAACAGGGTCAATCACCACAGGCCGGTATCTGATACCAAGCCGCTTATTGAATTTTACAATTTATCAAACATTGATGAGCAGGAACCCCTGCCCCCATCCGGATTTACGGATTTATTGCGCATCCAAAGGATCAATACATACCGTCAAACAAAGGGAGAAACCAATTGGGAGCAGCGCAATGTTGAACTGCCGCCCCGGATCGATGAAATGCTGAAAGCGCTCGGCTATATAAAATAGACCTGAATTGATAATTCAAACCGGTTCAGGTAGAATAAATTTCCATTGAAAGTTTTCATTCTTGTGTTCGCGATTTTACTGGTGTGGGGCTGCGGCGAAAAAGCGCCTTTAGACCACAGCCGGGATATTATTCAAGCAGTTAAAGCTCAATTGGCGGAAGAAACACGGGAAATCTCTTTTCAGAAAGACTCTCTTCCAAAGGAAAAACTGATGCGGGGGTGGAGTTTTCCGGAAGAACGCCTGCTGTGGGCGGATTCCCGGCGCAGCCGGCTGGTTTTCTGTGATTTCAACGAACAAAATGATATGACTGTGACATTTGACGCCCGGCCGGCTTTGACACGCAGCCGCAAGCCGCAGACGGCGGAACTGGGAATAAACCGGCGGAAAGTGGAGACTTTTGCCATGGAGCCCGGCCAATATACAACCTATAAACAAACCATCCCGGAGCATTTGCTTCGTTTGGGTCCGAATTTACTTCAATTCGGGTTTTCGTATGTCTCCCGGCCCATGGATGCGGACCCTGCGCGAAAGGACTCCCGCACGTTGGCTGCGGCCTTTACCCGGATGGAATTCCAGCGCGGGGTGATGGATTCTGAAGATAAAGGCCTCCGGCAGAATCCAGGGACTGTTTTCAGTTATATCAGCCCTGTAAGGAAAAAATGCCGGATTTCTGCTGCCTATGCCAACCAGAGGGACACCGAGTCCCGGATTATAGTAAAGAATGCAGCCGGGGAAGAGATCAGAGTTTTTGAACTGTCTCCGGAAGAAACTGCTTTTGATAAAACCTTTAAGGTTCCAAAATCCGGATTGTACAAATTTTATTTCACGACGGAGGGAAGAGCAGACAGTTTTGCGCTCTGGACTCAAATTAAGCTTTATTTGCCGCAAGAAAAACGGAATTCTCCGGTCGAATCCGAACCTGCAGCCGGTCCGTCTCCGGTCGTTCTTCTGTATGTTGTGGACACAGTCCGGGCGGACCAGGTCAGCTGTTATGGCTATGAACGAAAGACAACTCCGCGGCTGGACCAATTCGCACAGGAAAATGCTTTATATTTAAACGCCTTTTCAAATGCCGCCTGGACCCGTCCCAGTGCGGCCAGCATATGGACCGGACTTTTCCCCAAAAATCATCAAACATATTCCAAAGAGGAAAAGCTGCTTGAAGAAGCCGTCACCATCGGAGAGGTTTTCCGGGATAACGGCTATTATACGGCGGCATTTAT
>CAYRTV010000351.1:0-3293 GCA_964427225.1 uncultured Eubacteriales bacterium | reverse complement strand
GGGAATTCGAACAGCTCGGACAGAGGCACAGCGTCGCCGTCTTGAAGATCGTGGAATCAGCTGAGAAACAATATATACTCTCGATGCTGGAAGAGAATGAGTGGAATATTTCTCAAACCGCAAGGGATATCGATACGCCTCGCAGCAATTTATATAAAAAGTTAGATCAATATGGAATTAAAATAACGTCCGGAGTGGGCGAGGTGGTTGCTCCTTCCGATGAGGAAGGGGAGGAAAGTCCGAACTCCACAGGGCAGGATGGTCGCTAACAGCGACTTCGGGCAACCGGAGGAAAGTGCCGCAGAAAATATACCGCCGGCGGAATAAACCTGTCGGTAAGGGTGAAATGGTGAGGTAAGAGCTCACCGCTTTGAGGGTGACCTCAAAGGCATGGTAAACCCCATCCGGAGCAAGGCCAAATTGGTCCCGATGAGATGGCCCGTCTCAGGGGACGGGTAGGCCGCTAAGCTTTGCTTCGGCAAGGCGCAGATAAATAACCGCCCCCGCGCGAGCGGGAACAGAATTCGGCTTACGTCCCGCTCCGGACTTTTGACCTATTCAGGAAAACGGCTATTTTCCATTGTTTTAATCTTAACGCCGTTTTCCCCCTTCGGGAGGGCCAAATCTCATCGCATCTGCGGCATTTCAGCGTATTCGACGTGAAACGCCTGCCTTCTGTGTCATTCTGAGGACTGTGCCAGCATCCACATGTTATCTCCAGGGCGCGTCAGCGGCCTTAGACTGCTTCGTGGAACGAACCGTTTCCGCCTCCGCGGCATCGGGCCCGGCTTCCGCTCCCGGTCAGATTTTTAACGCCGTTCCTCGCTTGGGTTTTCGGTGCCTGCGCAACTCCCCCCGTCCGTGGGTCAAACATGCTCGGCACCCGGCTGCGCCGGGTCCCCTCAAACCCGGCACTCGGAAGGCTAAATCTTCCATATCGCGTCAGCCGGACCCGAATGCCGCTTCGCCTGCCCTCTTGTCATCCTGGGCAGAGTGAGGGATCTCACTCTGCCCAGGATGACTTCGAGCCGCGAAGGGTGGGAGGGTCTTGGCGAGGAGAGAATTCAATCGCCGCTGACGATAAGCTGCCAGCCATGATATCCGCATGGTGGCGAGATATGTTCCTTATTCTTTGCCATGGCGAAGCGGGTCCGAATCAGATAATTCCCGGGCTTGTTGAATAATGGCCCGTGTCATGGCAGGAAAAATGACGGCGTGGAAGGGATTGGTGAAATACCAGTATAGGCGCCCCCATAATCCCCGGGGAATAAAATGCGCGATCATGGTTAAATAGTCTGCATCGATCTGAAATTCCAGCCATGCATCTCCGGGAACCTTCATCTGGTTGTAGAGCAGCAGTCTTTGGTTGGGAATAAGATCAGCCACTTTCCAGAAATCAAGACTGTCGCCGATTCTCAAAGTGTGAGCGGCCCTGCGCCCCCTGCTTAAACCGGGTCCTCCTGATAAAATATCAATGAAGCCCCGCAGTTTCCATAACCAGTTGTGCCGGAACCATCCGCTCTTTCCCCCTATTTTGGATACAGTCGCAAAAACATCTTGTGAAGAAGCGGGGCCATAACGTTTGCGAATGAAATCCTGAAAGACAGGTGAACCGGGAGACACGTGATGCTTAATGTCACATTCCTGCTGGCTGCTGCTGTCGCACCAGCGGCTGATGACCTGCTGTTCCGCTATTTCCGCCATCGCTTCTTTTACGGCTTGTTTAAAAGAGCGGGGTCCGATTTCGGGAAATAGGTTTGATGCGTTATTATTTTGAACCACGGTTTTCGATTTAAGTCCGGCTACGAGATTTTTCGCCACTTTGTAATTGGATGGAGTGATAAAAATAAGCCAGTAGGACGATAGTTTTGGGGAAAATAAGGGGACCGGGATAATCAGGCGGTTAAGGCCGAGAACCGCAGCCGCCGACCTGAGCATGTCACCGAAGCTCATGGTTTCGGCTCCGATATCGATGATATGGGATTCACTGGAGGGGAGATCTTTGGCCGCCGCAAGATAGTCAATGACATCCTTAATGCCTATCGGTTGGGTAGGAGTCCGGACCCAAGCGGGAGTGATCATAACCGGAAGTTTTTCAACCAAATTTCGGATGATTTCAAAACTTGCGCTGCCCGATCCGATAATCACTCCGGCACGGAACCACAAGGTCTGAATTTTATTTGGTTCGGAGCCAAGGATTTCGCCGGTTTCAATCCTGCTTTTTAAGTGCCGGCTGGCTGTCTCCTTATCACCCAATCCACCCAAATAGATGATTCGTTTTACTCCGCATTTTATGCAGGCATGAAGGAAATTATGAGCACTTTTCCGGTCAAGTTCGGCGAAACGGTCTCCGGCACCCAGGGAATGGATGAGGTAATAAGCGGTGTGAATACCTTGTAAAGCCCGAATAAGGCTTTTGATGTCAAAGGTACTGCCCTCACAAATCTTAACGGAAGGATGGCGATACTCTGATATTTTGCTCCGGTTTCGGACGAATAGGCGCAGGGAGAGGCCCGGCTCGGAAACCAACCTATCAGTCAATCGCCTGCCGATATATCCCGTTGCGCCGGTAATAAGAATTTTCATCTAAAAGCGAATGATCGCTCCGACTGAGTAAAAATTGAGCCAGGCAAAATTATAAACCTCGTCGACATCTGCCCCTCCTTCCACCACCCGGTATCCGGCTTTAAAGTCGAGATGGGAACCTCCGTTTATAAGCAGGCCAAGGAAAATATCTTCCGCTCTGCCTTGCCCTCCCGGGGAGGCCAGGGCATCTCCTTCCAGTAGAATTCTCATCGGCGGGAAGGCAGCGTATTCAATCCGGAAATTGAGCAGCGGAACAAATCCCACGTTGGTTTTAGAGGAAGATTTTTCCTGCGATTCAACTCTGATTTCCGCGTCCCGGATTTTAATGGTAAATCCCAGTCCGATTTTCCATTTATCAGACCGCACGAAATCATACCTGTAGGTTGCCCGGTAAGAATTGAATGTATAGACAGCGTCAACCGGGGTCTGAGCGGGGAATTGCTCTTGGAAGAAAAAAATATTTTTCGGAAGCACTCCATCCGCTGTGAGAGTAAGCGGAGCGGCAAATAAGGATATGGTATGCCGGCTCCCTAAAGTCACGCCGGCACGAATACGGAAAAAGGCTTTGTTTTGGATATCCAAATCCTCAGATAAAGAGAAAAGTGTTCCGGTTTCATTTGGGATCCGCACATCATTATAGCCGCTGGTGACCAGTCCGGTTTCCAAATCAAGAAACCAGTCTGCGGACTGGAGCGGTAATGCGATGA
>CAYRTV010000350.1:0-3300 GCA_964427225.1 uncultured Eubacteriales bacterium | reverse complement strand
GTGGGCTGTTCTCCGCCTTGACCATAACAAGCAGGTCCGGGGTCGGCTCCGGCGCTTCGGGGTCCAACTTTCAGATGACCTCCCTGATCGATCCATGCGATGCTGCCGGCGCCCGCTCCGCATTCCACCACATCAATCATGGGGCTGCGAATGGGATAGCCGCTTCCCCGCTGGCGTCCTCCGTGATGGAAATCACCGCCCACTTCATATTCCTGAGTAAAATCCAGGACGCCGTTTTGGATCAATCCGGCTTTGGCGGTGGTACCGCCCATATCAAAAGCCAAAACCTTATCCAGTTTCAAACCCCGGGACAATGCGGCCGCTCCAATCAGTCCCGCCGCCGGTCCGGATTCTACAAGGGTATGGGGATGCTTTTGGGCTTCCTCAGGAGTTACGGTCCCGCCTCCGGAGTGCATTAAGCCGAGGCTGTCTCTCTTCCAGCCTTCTTCCTTAAGGTGGTTTTGAATAGCCCGCAGATATTGGATCACCCGTGGCCCCACCACCGCCGCAATAACCGAGGTGCTGATCCGTTCATATTCCCGGAATTCGGGGGAGACCCGATGAGACAGGTAAACGGGAACATCGAGAATTTCTTCAGCCAGGGTGCTGACGAGGTCTTCATGGTCCGGATGAAGGAAAGAAAAAAGAAAACCCACGGCCAGGGATTCTATACCCTGATCTTTGAGTTGGTGCAGGCGAGCTTTTATTTCCTCTTCATCCGGAGACTCCAACACCTCACCCTGAGCACTCACCCTTTCCTTTATTTCTTTCACATAATCCCTTCGGACCAGCGGCTGCGGGCGGTCCCGGTTCAAGTCATAGAGTTCCGGCCGCTGCTGGCGGCCGATTTCCAATATATCCCGAAACCCAGCCGTCACCAGCAAACCCGTCCGTGCTCCCTGTCCCTCCAAAAGGGCGTTGGTGACGATAGTGGTCCCATGCCGCAAGCTTTCCATAGCTGAAATATCCGCGCCGGCCTTATTCAAAGCTTTCATAAGACCGGCCATAAAAGGCTTGTCCGGATTTTCCGGATCGGATGAAATTTTGGCCCTCCAAAAGCGGCCCTTCTCTTCCGAATATAAAACAATGTCAGTAAAAGTACCTCCGATATCCACCGCGCCTTTCATGAGTGATCCTTGGACTCTTTCCATGAATATCCATACTGGTTCTGTGCGTGTTCGGGTGATATTTTTCCCTCCGCAACATCGTTCTTTATTTTGTCTTTTGCCCGCTCTTTCGGCGGCCCCCATCCTCCTCCTCCGGCGGTCTGCGTGCTTAAAACTTCATTTTTCTGTATCAAGACTTCGGAAATTTTCGATCTCAGCGGCCGCTTTTCTTTTCCGTCCTTTAGAATCCGGAATTTTCCGCATGTGCCCGGCTGGCCCCCTTTAGCCCCCCAGGGCGGGAACCTGTGGCGGTCGGAATGAGCCGAAAACATGACCGTTTCTACAGCTTGAATCTCTTTGCGTATGGCCAATCCCCCCCGGTATTTCCCCGGTCCGCCCGAATCGGGGACCAGTTGATAACGAAGAACGCGCAGGGGATATTCCATCTCCATAGCCTCAACCGGCATATTGGAGGTATTGGTGATGTGCACCTGGACGCCGTCCTGGCCGTCTTTTCCGGAACGGGCGCCCATCCCCCCGCCTAAGGCCTCGACATACACAAAATCTTTGCCGGATAACCTTTTTGTCCCTCCCAGGATGATTGCGGTGGTGGCGCCATTGGAAGCGGCCATGACTTTTTCCGGAACCGCCTCGGATAAAGCACCCAATATCACATCCACCACCCTCTGGGCGGTATCCGTACGTCCGCCAACTGCTGCCGGAGCTTCCGCATTGACCAAAGTTCCGGCCGGCGCATTGATTTTTATAACATCCCGGAAACCGGCGTTGATAGGAACACCGGGTGCGATGACGGCTTTCACCGCATATAAAACCGTGGCCAACAGTGCCTGCCATACCATATTGACGCCGCCGGCTCCCTGACCGGCCGTTCCGCTGAAATCGAAACTGATTTCCGGCTCCGGATCATGATTTATCTCGACCTTGACCTTGACCGGCAAAGGATCTTCAGAAATTCCGTCATCATCCATTTTATCGGTAAATGAATAGCTTCCCTCAGGAATATCCCGCAGCGCTTTCCGCATCCATTTCCGGCTGTATTCATATATTTTTTCTTTGATTTGCCGGATCTGGTCCGGACCGTAATCGGAAATCAGCTCTACTAAACGCCGTTCCCCAAGCTTTAGGGAGGCGATTTGGGCCCGCAGGTCGCCTTCCCGTTCTTTGCGGCCCCGCATATTGGACAGCAGCAAGTGGACCACATCCTCCCTGATTTCATCCTTCCGGCTCAACAGGATAGGAGGAATACGCAATCCTTCCTGATATATCTCTCTCGAATCCCCGGCCGTCCCTACTCCTGGTCCCCGTCCACCGATATCGGTCCAGTGGGCGATGTTAGCTGCGAAAGCGCATAATGTATTGTCACAATAAACCGGCCGCACCAGTGTGACATCCGGAAGATGGGACCCTCCCCCCAGGTAGGGATCGTTGGCAATCACCATATCCCCTTTTTGAAAATCCCAGGAATCGATTTCTTTCCCGATTTTTTCCATAAACCCCTGCATGGAGCCCAGGTGGATGGGTATATTTTCCGCCAGCGCGATCAATCCCCCTTGCGGGTCAAAAAGAGCACAGGAACAGTCCCGGCGCTCTTTGATGTTGGTGGAATAGGCGGACCTGACCAAAGCCGAGCTCATTTCTTCCGCAATCGACAGAAAAGCGCTCAATACGACTTCTTCTGTTATCCGGTCAATTTTATCCGTCATAATTCTAAACCAGCCGGACACTCTTTTTCTCCGGCTCGCCGAAAGCCAGGGAACCGATATGCCAGCATTCCATGCCGTCTTCCCGGAAGGAATTAAGAGAAACTTCATAGTCTTCTTCAGAACATATAACAGCCATGCCGACACCCATGTTGAAAGTCCGGAACATTTCTTCATCCGTAACATTTCCCCGCTTTTGAATTTCATTGAAAATATCCGGAACAGGCCAACTGCCTTTTTGAATCACGGCATCCAGGCCCTCCGGAAGAACCCTGGGAATATTATCGATGAATCCTCCCCCGGTGATATGGGCCATGGCTTTCAGCCGGACTTTTTTCGAAACATGCAGCACGGGCTTAACATACAGGCGGGTGGGTATCAGTAAATTTTGTCCTGCCGGGCCCCGCAGTTCCTCTTCGGAAAATATTTTCCTGACCAGCGAAAAACCATTGCTGTGGACTCCGCTCGAAGCC
>CAYRTV010000349.1:0-3321 GCA_964427225.1 uncultured Eubacteriales bacterium | reverse complement strand
GATGGAAACACCGGTAAGTCCTTTATCGTTTTCGGTGACTGTCCCGGTTATGGAATAAGTTAAAATATATCCCATAAAATTAATACCTGGCTTATCACTGCCGCCAAGACTGACTGTTTCGCTGGGGTCTACGAATCTGTATCCGGTCTTAACCGGTGTAACGACATAGGTTCCGTCAAGGACAGCCTGTTCATAATATCCTGACACATCCGTGACCGGTTCGCGGGGCAGTCCTGTCATTGCAACTCCGGGAAAAGCCGTTGGAACATCGTTTTCATACACTGTCCCGGAAATGATGGAAGAAGACTCGGCAACCGTTGAAAAACTCCATTCTGAAGAGCTGACCTCCATGCATGTATTCTTCGCTGCCACAGACCAATGATAGGTCTGATTCGAATCAAGGGCCCCGGGATAATATGTGCTCTCAGTGATTGTTGCGGCCAAAGGAGGCGGCGATGAGGTGCCGAAATACACATCATAGACGTCGGCGGCCGCAGCGTCTTCCCAATCGAGATCAATATGTATATACTGATCGGCGGCCCCGTCAGTCGGGACCAGGAGGTTAAAAGGTTCGATTGTGTCGCAAAAAGCCAACTTTGTGAGAAAAACATCATACCCACCTGAGAGGGCCGGCTGATAGGGATTTTGCGTGGGGAAATCCGCGCTGATAGTTGCACCGGCCATCCACGGATTTCCGTCCGGATCCACCGCTATGGCCCTTATCCGATCGGTGGAGCTTCCGCCTAAATAACTCGAGTAAAGCAGGACAGAACCATCCATTGAAATTTTTGCGGTGAATCCATCATAATTTCCCCCATGTGAGGGCTGCACCGGATATTGCATGGGAAAATCGATACTTCTGGATACACCGGCAATATAGGCACAACCGCTGCTGTCCACGGCTATTGCCGCAGCCCTGTCATCATCGCTTCCTCCAAGATAGGTTGAATATTCCAGTTCACTGCAGGCTGAATTAAATTTAGTGATAAAGGCATCATAGAGACCCGCCCTGGCGGCTTGAATGGGATTGACTACTGGAAAAAAGAAGCTGCCGGTTTGTCCGGTAATGAAAACACTGTTATCGGCGCCCAAGGCGATGTCATTCCCACTATCATTTCCAGGGTCCCCACCAAAATAGGTGGAATAGATCAAACTGCCGCCGTCTGAAGAAAATTTTGTGATAAAAGCATCATCCGGATTACTTCCGGCCGTTTGGTATGGGTTGGCGGTGGGAAAGTCGGGGCTGCGGGTATGTCCAGTCAAATAGGCGCAGCCGCTGCTGTCCACAGCTATACCGTATCCTTCATCCGCACCCGTTCCGCCCAAATAAGTGGAATATGCCAGGCTGTCCCCTGCGGCGGTGAATTTGGCTGCAACAGCATCAACATCCCCTCCGGAATTTAACTGGAACGGACCGGCCGTAGGAAAATCCACACTCTCGGTTCTTCCTGTCACATAAGCACATCCATTCGCATCCACAGCTATAGCCTCCAAACTTCCCCAATCCGTTCCTCCTAAATACGTGGAATAATCCAGACTGCTTCCATCTGCGGTTAACTTAGCAACAAAACCGTCCTGAGGGCCTGCAAGTGAAGGCTGTACCGGAGTAACCACGGGAAAATCAGTACTTTGCGTTGCGCCGCACACATAGATGTTTCCCGCGGAATCTACGGCTACATCAATAGCCATCTCGTCATCATTCCCGCCCAAATAAGTCGAATAGAGCAGGCTATCCCCGGCTGCATTGAACTTTGCAATAAAAGCATCCGGGGAATATGCCACACTTGATTGATACGCGGATACTGTCGGAAAATCTAAACTGTAGGCATTTCCGGCAATATAGACACATCCGTTTTCATCTATATCCATCCCGTATGCCTCGTCTGAATAGCTTCCTCCCAAGAATGTAGAATACAGAACGACTAAAATGGGATCAATGATCAGCGGACGGTTCATATCATAGACACCGATAGAAAAACCATAGACGTTTTTCTCTATTTCTCTAAATTCCGCATCAACGTCCACTTCTCTGCCGTCAATTATTTGATAGGCATAGGGTTTTTGGTGTTTGTACTCTCCAAAGCGGCTCAGTATAACTAAATTTCCTTGATTATCTATTTTCGAGGCGCCGTTCCCATCCATTTCAAATTGAATGATATCGGGATCCACACCAGGCGATACGATCCAGTCATATTCTATTTTTTTTTCGTTGCCGTATATTTTCAGGTCGATGCCGGGATAGAGATTTGTATACGAAACCGCTTGAAAAGAATCGATGCCGGTTACCCACTGCGAGAGATCGTTGCCGCTGAAATAATTGACTTTGTGGCTGGTTATCTTTAGAGGCACTATATTGGGCTTCGGGTCGGCATGAAGAAATTTCAGTTTGGATATCTCCCGTTCATATTTTTTATCGGGATGATGCATGTCCTTTGAGCGGAAACTATCCAAAATCAGTTCATTATCCGTCATCCATAATGTGTATTGAGGAGTTTGAGCATAAAAACGGGCCTGTTCATTCATCTGCCCCTGATTGGGAACAAAGTATAATGGGTGGGAAAATCGAACAGATTCAATCTTCTTTTCCTTATTTATGCCCGTTACAGCTTGCACTTGCAAAGAAATGGACAACAGCATGGTCAACAAAACAGTTACATTTAATTTCCTCATAATTCCTCTCGATACAATTTTAAATTGCCAAATTTTTTTGTTTTTTCTTGCTGCTTGAATTATTCACAACCCGAGACTGCCGCAGATACGAGTCGCAATAAAAAAAGAGATACAAAAACATCGCAATTTTTTTATGAATAATTCGGCGCTATTTGTTTTTACCACATATAGGTAATTAAATATACGTAAATATTTTTTACAATGCAGCACAAGATCCTTCGGCCGCTTCACGGCCTCAGGATGACAATGGCTCGCTGCGCTCGCATTCTTTGCGTTTATTTGGTCATTCTAAATCCCGCATTTACAGATCCAGCTTGTAAGCAAACATCCGGTTGCGTTGTGGTTTTCAGATTTGAGATTTCAGATTTGAGATAAAAGAGCCCGCCCAGGCGTCTCACCCGCATGTCATCCCCGGAACACCCATATGTCATTCCCAGAACGGAGTGACGAGAATCTTAGAGTGCGCTTGCACGAGAAGACGGTTCCGATTCATTCGGCGATGCCGTCTAAGATCCCCACGGGCGGCTTGCGCCGCCCTGGGGATGACATATTTTTCAGGATGACAATAGGATCAATGCTGAACCGCGCGGTGAACCGCCGGGTCAGACGTAATATTATTCGCTGTCGCGCCGTAGACCATGAGCGTGCCGC
>CAYRTV010000348.1:0-3324 GCA_964427225.1 uncultured Eubacteriales bacterium | reverse complement strand
AGAGATGCTGAAGTTTTATTCCCAAAAATTTGATACGGCGGAAATAAACAATTCGTTTTACCAGGTGCCGGAAAAAAAGACACTGCAGCAGTGGAGCCGGACAGCCGGAAAGGAGTTCGTTTTTTCAGCCAAAGGCAGCCGGTTTATGACCCATATGAAAAAATTAAAGGATCCGGATCAGCCGGTGAAAAACTTTATGCATAAAATGGAGGCTCTCGGCGACTCTTTGGGGCCTGTGCTGTTTCAGCTTCCTCCGAACTGGAAAAAAAACACGGATCGTTTAAAATCTTTTCTGCAGGTTCTTCCGGCGGGATTCCGGTTTACATTTGAGCTGCGGGATCCGGACTGGTTTGGGGATGATGTCAATGATTTGCTGGCTGAACACCGGGCTGCTTTCTGCATATATGATTTTGACGGCCGCCAGTCACCCAAAACCGTAACCGCTGATTTTGTTTATATCCGGCTGCACGGTCCGGATGGTGCGTATAAGGGAACATATGATGCTCAGGCACTGGCAGGCTGGGCGGGGGCGATATCGCAGTGGAACAAAACGGGAAAAGATGTATTCTGCTATTTTGACAATGACCAGGCCGGATTCGCTGCTGAAAATGCAAAGCAGCTGCGAAACATGCTGGAGAGAAACAGCCATGCCTGTAAGCAATAATGATATCGCGGACGTGTTCAATAAGATCGCTGATTTGCTGGAAATCAAACAGGCCAATCAATTCCGGGTCCGTGCTTACCGGGATGCCGCCAGGACTATCAGCGGCTTATCCAAAAATGCATCCGATATGCTGGATGAGGGAAAAGAATTATCCGACCTTCCCGGCATCGGCAAGGACCTGGCCGGAAAAATTGAAACCATTGTTGAAACCGGGACTCATCCTCTTTTAAAAGACCTGAAAGAAGACATTCCGGAGGAGTTGAGCGGCTTGATGAAGCTGCAGGGGATGGGACCAAAAAAAATTGCAGCCATTTATAATAAACTCGGCATTAAAACCACTGAGGATCTTCAGAAGGCCGCCCGGGATCACAAAATCCGGGCTCTCTCGGGATTTGGAGAGACAACGGAAAACAATATTCTGGAGGAACTGGAGCGCAGGCAGGGAGAACAAAAACGTTTTATTTTATCCGTGGCTGAACAGACAATCATGCCCTATCTCGACTATTTGGAAAAAGATAAAAAAGTTAAATCCATCGAAATTGCCGGGAGCTACCGGCGAAGAAAAGAAACGGTGGGAGATATTGATATACTGGCAACATGTAAACGGGGATGCCATATCATGGACCGGTTCGCAGGTTATGATGATGTGGATAAGGTGGTCTCTAAAGGAGAGACACGATCGACTGTGATTTTAAAAACTGGGCTGCAAGTCGACCTGAGAGTGGTTCCTCAGGTGGCATTCGGAGCCGCCCTGCATTATTTTACAGGTTCCAAGGAGCATAACATTGCCTGCCGGAAGATTGCTGTAAAAAGAAAATATAAATTAAATGAATACGGCTTATTTAAGGATGATGACCGGATCGCCGGGCGAACGGAAAAAGAAGTCTATGCTGAATTGGATCTTCCTTACATCGAACCGGAATTGAGGGAGAACCGGGGAGAATTGGAAGCCGGTCAAAAGAATAAATTGCCCCAATTGATCGAGGAGAAAGATATCCGGGGAGACCTTCATGTCCACACCAAAGCCACCGATGGTCGTTACAGCCTGGAGGACATGATCGCGGCGGCTGAAAAAAGAGGCTATGAATATGTCGCCATAACCGACCATTCCCAGAAAGTAACCGTGGCTAAAGGTTTTGATGCTAAGCGTCTGCGTGAGCAGCTTGAAACTATTAATGAGATTCAGGATAAATTTAAAAACATAAAGATCCTCAAGTCGATTGAACTGGATATTCTGGAAGACGGTTCTCTTGACCTTCCCGATGAGGTGCTCAAAGAGCTGGATTTCACCGTATGCTCCATTCACTATCATTTCAAGCTTCCATTAGAGAAGCAGACATCAAGGTTGCTTAAGGCTATGGATAATCCCTATATGAATATATTGGGGCATCCTTCCGGCCGGCTGATTCATGAAAGGCCGCCGCTGAATCTGGATATGGAAAAAATAATGCAGGAGGCCGCTGAAAGAAATATCCATTTTGAAATTAATTCTCATCCTGACCGGCTGGACCTGGATGACGCCTATTGCAAATTGGGAAAAGAAATCGGCATAAAAATGGCAATCACAACCGATGCCCACGCCGTTGATGACCTGGATTTGATCCGCTTCGGCGTCGGGCAGGCCCGGCGAGGCTGGCTGGAGACGGAGGACGTCATCAATACTTTACCCTGGTCTCAATTAAAAAAGAGATTCAACCGGACATAAATTTCAAGGAGTACACATGGATTTTAAGCATAATCCCAAAACCGATTTTAAAGATGCGGATACACTTTCCCGGCAGGACGCCGAAAAGCAGATACAGGCGCTGAGAGAGGGGATTGAATATCACAATTATCTATATTATGTGAAAAATCAGCCGGAAATTTCAGATGCGGCTTATGATACATTATTCAAACGTCTACAAGAACTGGAAGAGGCTTTTCCTGAGTTTCAGTCCGACACGTCGCCTACTCGTAAGATCGGCGCTCCCCCGGTGGATAAATTGAAAAAAGTGGAACATACTGTGACCATGCTGAGTTTAAACGCCGTGTTGGAAAAAAAAGAAGCCAGAGATTTCGATGATTTTATCCGCCGTAATTCGGGAAAGGATAAGATTGTTTATGTCGTTGAACCCAAATTCGATGGCCTGTCGGTTGAGATTGTCTATCAAGACGGACAGTTCAAGTACGGCGCCACCCGGGGAGACGGTCAATCCGGAGAGGATATTTCTGAAAATATTAAAACGATCGGAGCCGTTCCTTTGCGCTTGCAACTGGAAAACGGACATGACATTCCTCCCTTTTTAGCTGTCAGGGGTGAGATTTTCATGCCAAAAGCCGCTTTTCAGGAGATGAATAAGAGACGGATTGAGCACGGCGAAAATCCGTTCGCCAATCCCAGGAATGCTGCCGCGGGAACCATGCGGCAATTGGATTCCAAGAAAGTGGCGGATAAACCTCTGGATATATATTTTTATGAAATTTTAAAGGTGGAAGATCAGGAATTTTCATCTCATTGGGAAGTCATCCAACAGTTGCCTAAATGGGGACTGAAAACCGATAAGGACAACCGAAAATGTGCATCATTTCAAGAAGTGGAAGATTACCGGGAAAATCTCAGCCAAAGACGGGATGAATTGGAATATGAGATCGACGGAATTGTGATAAAAGTGGATGACTAC
>CAYRTV010000347.1:0-3352 GCA_964427225.1 uncultured Eubacteriales bacterium | reverse complement strand
AAAACAACCCGGGTTACATCGGGCTGATTCTTTGCTGTACGGATCTGCATAACGCCGAAATCATTCACCGGAATTTCCGGAGCAGCGGAAAAAGTTTCCACGCTTAAAAGATCTATGACCAGTCTATTTGGATTGAACAATGAAAAGCTTTCATAATTCGTCGGAGTTGGGACGTCCAGTTTCACTTGGAGGCGGTTCTCCAATGGAGTCACTTGAATTTCACTCAAGTCCGCATCCGCATCATCTTCTGTTTGTGCGGTCATCCCGACTGGCAGGAGAAACAACACCACAAGCACCGCGACTGTTCCCTCGATTGTTTTTCTCAAAATTTCCTCCTCATGAGCGGCTGAAGCCTGGATTTTCTCATTATCATTATTAATTAAGGGTACCATTTATAAAGAAAAAAAGAATTTTTGTCAATCGGCTTACTTAATAATGAACGGGCTCCAAGGAACGAAAAAATATCTAAAATTGTTGGTAATCTCCTTAAAAACAGGTTATAATATATCCTTTAAGGATTAAATATATGCATGGTAAGGACCGTTGATGATGCATAGGCGCAATATCAATAGTAAGAAGTGGATTCCGCTGATCTTGATTCTACTGGTAAGCGGGATTTTCTGGGTGCGGCATAAACCTTATCAGCTCAATCGGGAGCTCCGGGAAACAGCTTTGCGATTGATTCAGGCCGGTGTGCTGTCACGGACCACCGGGCTGGATTACCGGATTGAATTCAACAAAAGAGGGTATTCGATAGCCATTAAGAATTCTGATTCCGGATTGTGGGAAACGGAGGATACATATGAATTCGGGAAAGATATCCGATGCCGGCCGGCGGGGCTGCGTTGCTATTTCGTTCGGGGCCGTTTCGCCGGATATGAGATTGACGGCGGCAAGGGGCCTAGATATATATTACTCCATTTATTTTATCCGGGTGACGGCATGACGCGCAGCCTGGTTTTTTCCCGCAAGGGCGATTGGAGAGCTGTGGGGTAGGCTTATGCGCGTCAACATGTCTCAGCTTTTTCTCAGGTATTGGGATAAAATAATATTGCTGCTGTTTGCCGTCGGTCTTCGTGTCTATATCTACACAGTCATGCATCCGCTGATCCATACGGATTCGATAACTTTTCTTTTTTTAAATGAGCTGGATATGGTACGTACACCGGGTTACCCTTTGTTTATAGAGATGGTTTTGAGCTGGAACGATCTATTTTCCGTAACCACTCAATACGTACGGCTGCTGTGCTTTGTCCAGCTGTTTTTTTTAGGCGTAGTGAATGTTTTTCTCATTTACGGAATCACCAAACGCCTCACTTCCTCCCGGTGGTTTGCCCTGGTGATGGGGCTTGCATACAATATGAATTTTTTGGTCGTCAGTTTCGAGTTTCAGCTGATGACGGAAATTCCGGCTTTAACACTTCTGTTAGCTTTGATTTTTCTGTATCTATGCTTGTTTAAGGGAAAACATGCGTTGGCTTTGGCGGGTGGACTGGCAGCCGTTTTGCTGATTTATGTCCGGGCCACTTATCTGCTGCTGCCTTTTGTGTTTCCCGTTGTGACGATTATTGGGTACTGGCCTTTTTCCAAATCCGGGCGTTTTATCCGCCGATTGGGGCCTCCCATAGCTCTTTTTCTGGCCGTCAGTTTACTGGGAATCGGGGCTTGGTCCCTTCGGAATAAAATAAAATTTGATTATATCGGCATATCCAGTTTGATGCCGTATGCATTAAGATATTATACCAATCCGCTTTTTTCCAAGTATCAACCCAGCGGGCATGCTGAAGTTGATGCTGTTGCCCGCATTTACCGGGAAGAATATCAAAAAACCGGTCCGGCTTCAGCCACAGTCCACCGGTTTCACATGCGGGCACAGAAAGAGCTGGGTTTAAGCGATGCAGAAATCGCATCTCTGTTTTTAAAAGCGAATGTGAATTTGATTATGGATTATCCGGGTGCGTATTTTTCACAAATTCCGGAGTCCCTCTTGAGTTATTACCGGCAGTATTCTGCATACTGGGCTGCCGGCAATATAAAGAATTTTCTCAACCGCAATCATGCCGTCAATACAGGATTCCTGTTTTTCTTTAATTGGCACAAACGGCTTTTCCAAAAACCGGTCTGGTTAATTCTGCTGCTGATTGCAGCACCGGCCGCCGTGCTGGTTTTAACCTTTTCCCGCAAGCGGCGATTTCACGGATGGCTGCTAATTCTGGCAGTCATTCACTACAATGGGTTTGTATCCGTATTTTCAACCCATGCCGGAATCAATAATTTGCGTTACCGGGTACCGGTGGAGCCGCTGATTCTGCTGTTTTTTTACGCCGGTTTGTTTTATTTAGGGACATTCCTGATAAGTCAATTGAAGCGCCGCTCGCGTTCGAAGCCTCCAAATGTCATCAGCGGCGATTGAATCCTCTCCCCGCCAAGATCTCACCCACCGCCATTGGCTTCGGAGAGAATCCAATCGCCGCTTCACGCCCTGATGTCATTAAAAATCTGAACGGGAGTGGAAGCCGGCCCGCCCGGAGGGTAAAACAATGGCGATTAAAAAAAATAAAAGAACATCAATAACCGGATCAAGCCTCCGTATTCGCAGAATGATATTGAATCGTTTTTAGAAAACGTAAACAAAAATATCGCAATTGTTTTATGAATGATTCAAAATGATTCAAAAGAGGTATTCTTTGAAGAAATGGAGTAAAAAATAAAATCCCTGCATGGTGTGCAGTTTAGAATATCCTGATTTGCGCGCGTATTCATGACTCGCCACTTCTTCTACCCGGAATCCTTTCTTAAGACAACGCAGCACCATTTCCTGTTCAATGGTAAACCCATCCGCATCCAAAGCAATGGATTCAAAAACATCTCTCCGGATCGCCCGGAATCCGTTCTCAATATCGGATAATTCCGTTTTAAACCTTTAATTTATAAGGACGGCCAAAAAATTCTTTCCGGTGTTGCGGATAAACTTATTGAAGGTTCCGTGCAGTTCATCACTTCCGCCCAGAATACGGGAGGCCACCACCATATCGGCCCGCCCGGCCTGAATGGGATGGACCAATTTGGGGATGTCGCTGAGTTCATGCGAGCCGTCTGCATCCACAAAAACAATAATATCCTGCGTGCATTTGCGGACACCGGTTTTCAGAGCATCGCCCTTTCCTTTTTGATTGTCATAAACGAAGGGAATATTTCTTTTTTGCACTTCTTCAATGGTGCCGTCGTTGGAATGACCTTCCACAACCAGAACATCCGGCGTATACCGCCGGATTTGGTCCAATATTTCCCCGATAGTTCCGGCCTCATTTTTGGTGGGTACCACCACGATGAAATCAAGCTGTGAGGGTGA
>CAYRTV010000346.1:0-3358 GCA_964427225.1 uncultured Eubacteriales bacterium | reverse complement strand
CCCCTTTAGGGACATTGAATTTACACCCGGCATGAAATCCATAACCTTTACGGTTAAGTCAGTACGCTATGCTTTTAATCTTCAAAAAAACCGGCTGCAGAAAACAGGGAAAGCAGAAGAAAGACTCGGCCGGGACATGTTTGTGTCGCCGGACGGAACGAAAGCAGTCTTTATTCGTGACTACAATCTATGGATGAAAGACCTGTCCTCCGGTGAAGAAACCCAATTGACAGAAGACGGAGTAAAGGACTTCGGCTATGCCACCAACAACGCCGGCTGGACGAAAAGCGACCGGCCGGTACTGCTGTGGTCGCCTGATTCAAAAAAAATCGCCACCTTCCAGCATGATGGACGCGGTGTGGGGGAAATGTACTTGGTGACAACCAATGTCGGCCATCCTGAGCTTGAGGCCTGGAAATATCCTCTTCCGGAAGATAAAGAAATTTTCCGGATTCATCGTGTTATCATTCATGTCGATGAACCAAAGGTCATGCGGCTTCAAATGCCACCGGACCAGCACCGTTCCACCATAACCGACCATATTGCCGCGAGAAATGGTGAACTGGCTGATGCGGAATGGAGTGTAGATTCATCCCGCTTCGCCTTTGTTTCAGTATCCCGCGATCATAAACATGTCACCCTGCGCACGGCTGACCCGGAAACCGGGACCGTCAGGAAAATACTTGAAGAAAAAGTAGATACTTTTTTTGAATCCGGATACCGTGATGTCAACTGGCGCGTACTGCATGATTCCAATGAAGTCATCTGGTTTTCTCAGCGCGACAACTGGGGCCACCTCTATCTTTATGATTTGGATTCAGGAAATCTTAAGCACCAAATAACCAGCGGGAGGTGGAATGCGGTGCAGATTCTCCGCATCGACCGGGAAAACCGAGTGCTTTATTTCACCGGATGCGGGCAGGAAACCGGGAATCCCTATTTTGAATATTTTTACCGCATCAATATGGACGGATCCGG
Source organism: uncultured Eubacteriales bacterium (assembly GCA_964427225.1). Classification (GTDB taxonomy): domain Bacteria; phylum Acidobacteriota; class Aminicenantia; order Aminicenantales; family Aminicenantaceae; genus CAYRTV01. The sequence goes on along the minus strand of CAYRTV010000346.1, from coordinate 2,380 downwards.
CCTCACTCTTTTGTCGCCTGGAACAGCCCATCACTCAATTTTTCTTTCAGAGTCCGGTGATTTTTTTGTCGATAGTTATTCCTCCCCGGTTGAGCCTCCCATAACAGTTGTACGGAACCTCAAGGGACAAGATCTTTTAACTCTAGAAAAAGCCGATATATCCCGCCTCCTTGCCACAGGCTGGAAGCCGCCTGTTCCCTTCTCAGTTAAAGCCCGTGATGGTGAGACCAATCTCTACGGACTTATGTTTAAACCGACACATTTTGATCCGGATAAGAAATATCCCATCATTAATGCGATCTATCCGGGCCCGCAAACCGGAAGTGTCCGCGGCCGCCGTTTCGCCGCTTCCCGCAGCGACAAGCAAGCGCTGGCGGAACTGGGTTTTATAGTTGTTTCTCTTGACGCCATGGGAACGCCCATGCGTTCCAAGTCCTTTCATGATGCCTATTACGGTAATATGGGTGATAACGGCCTGCCGGACCAGATAACCGGGATGAAGCAGCTTGCCCAGCGGCATCCCTGGATCGATATTGACCGTGCGGGGATATACGGCCATTCCGGGGGAGGATTTGCATCGACAGATGCTATCCTTCGCTATCCGGACTTTTTCAAAGTCGCAGTCAGCGGGGCAGGTAACCATGACAACCGCAACTACGAAGACGACTGGGGTGAAAAATGGCAAGGGCTGCTGGAAACCTATCCTGACGGCACCACTAATTACGATAACCAGGCTAATCAATTACTGGCGGAAAACTTAAAAGGAAAATTACTGCTGGCTCATGGCACCATGGATTCCAATGTACCTATGTACAATACTCTGCTTGTAGTCAATGAGCTGATCGCGGCCAACAAGGATTTTGACCTGATCCTGTTTCCCAACCGAGGGCATGGCTTCGGCCGGGAAGCATACATGATCAGGCGCCGCTGGGATTACTTTGTTAAACACTTACTGGGAGCGGAACCGCCAAAGGAATATGTATTTCAGTATGAATCCGAGCGGGGGAGGTAAACACCAATCCCGCATTACTTTTCTTCCTTAGTCTCTACTGGAATCTCTATTTCCTCGTTCCAAATATACTTGGCAAACCATTGCCAGTTGTGCCACATGGCGGCCAGCTGTTCTTTAGGACGGGTAATACCATGGCCGAAATCCTTGTACACGATCAGCTTGACCGGCACACCCACATCCTGAAGCCCCTGGAAAAGCTCGTAGGCATTCGGAATGGGAACCCGCCGGTCGAACTCTCCATGCTGAATAAGGGTCGGCGTTTCAGCCTGCGTGATATTTGTCATCGGCGATGTTTTTTCATAAACGGCCATATCTTCCCAGGGAGTCGCCTTGAGATAATGCCGGGTGAAAGGATGAATATCGGTATTAACATAATAAGTCACCCAGTTGGAAATACCGGCGCCGACAGAAATGGCTTCAAACATAGTGGAATTGGTAGCCAGAAATGCTGAAATATAACCTCCCTGGCTCCATCCCATCGCGCCGAGACGGTCCGGGTCTGCTATCTCTTGATCAATCAAATGCTGTACACCGGATTCCACATCCCACATATCCCCCACTCCCAGGTTGCCCACATTCAAAGACCTGAACTCTTCCCCGTATCCGGCTGAGCCACGATAATTGGGCTGCAGGATAAGAGCGCCTTTTTCCAGCCATTGAATGAAAGGATACACATAACCTGAAACCAGGACCGGACGTGAAGTGCCGGTAGGGCCGCCGTGAATGCTGACCAGCAAAGGATATTTTTTTTCAGGAGAAAAATCAGCAGGTTTCCATAAAATTCCTTCTATAGAAGTACCGTCTTTGCTTTCCCAGGTAATCACTTCTCGCGTACCGGTCTTCCAATCCGCAACCTGTTGGGTAAAATCGGTTATCTTTTTTGGTGCCAGGGGTTCCATTTGACTCACAAACACCTCAGGCAAAGTGGTGCGGTCATATCCGGTGAATGCCAAGGCAGATCCGTCTTTAGTGAAATTCACCCCGGCCAGGTTCTCCGGAGCTCCCTCTACCATTTTGACAGCTTCGGTCATAGGATCAAGATGATAAATCTTCAGGAAAACTTTATCCGATGAAATAAAATAAATGCCTTTTTCCGTCCATACAAAACCATAGGGATCTTCATCAAAATCTTCCGTCATTACTTCAATGTCTCCGCCTTGTGCGGGAATCCTGGCCAATTCGCTGTTAATGAAATAAGGCAAGTCTCCCATTTTGGTGCTGAATGCAATCCATTTACCGTCGGGCGACCAGTTAGGGCGACCATCACTGCCGGGTTGAGTGACCAGCGGCATGATTTCACCGGATTCAACATCCAGAATCGAGATATCTGACTTGGAGGATGAGTTAATCAGGGGATCCGGCTGATGG
>CAYRTV010000345.1:0-3379 GCA_964427225.1 uncultured Eubacteriales bacterium | reverse complement strand
AGCGTTAAGATTGGAATTGTTCGAATAAATGATACATATCTTAAAAAGCGAAGAAATTTATATACAAATCGCAATTTTTTATGAATAGTCCAGGACTCATAAGGGGATGACCTTAAGCCGCCCGGACATGGCCAGCGAGATACGGAAACGGCCGGCAATATTGGAGACATAGACGGATGTAAGGTTGGATACGGTTCCCCGGGGATGAAAGACGGGGGAGTTATTCGCATCGATTCGGACCTCTTCCAGAGTACTGCGCTGAAATTCCTTCCATTCGCCGGATTCAAAGATGAACTCTTCCATGATATAGCTGTTCTCTGTGAAGGAAAACCGGACTTTCCGGTGCTCCAATATCGCCCGGAACCGGGCCTGATTCATACGGGAATAGATCTCCCAGGCGGCTTTATCCAAATAATGCCGGGGAGAACGGTGGGTGAAAGCCAGGCCGGCGATTCCTAAGAGAATACTGATGATACATAAAAATATCACTGTCTCTAAAAGAGAAAAACCAGATTTGAATCTATTCATTGTCATTCCACTCCTTTATATATAGGCCGGCTGCATGCAGCAGCGGGATTTGACTCTGCGGGGATTCATGGAGGAGCTCCGGATGCTGCAAAAAACGATCGTCGGACAATATTTTCATCCGGCTGTCCGGATTTTCTATTTCGGTTGTATGAAGAGCCCCGAAAAGGGTTATGGTTTTGTCTTCTCCCTCTATTTTGAATCCCTCACCGGCGGCGGTCAGCGATGCCTGTATTTTCATATCCTGCGGCGCACCTTCACTGATCTTGATGCGTCCGCCACCGCCTTCTTCCTCTCCCAGACCGCATCCGGCGGCAAAGATATTTAATTGAGCTTTGCCGTCTTTGACATACGGCATGCCGTCCCGCCATTCCACGCCCTCCTGCAGCAGGTGGGATGACAGAATGACTTCTTCAGTCGAGATAATGGTCAGCCGGACGCTGTTGAGCACGCAGGGAATTTCCTCATTCGGCATAAGCTCATATTCCCCCGTTGCGGTTTCCACCCCGCCGCCCAGGGATTCGACAGCCCCCTTGATGATGACAATCCCCCGCGGGACCAATGTGTAAATGAATTCTTCCGCCGGCGTAATAAAGCGGGTTTGGCTCGCAGTCGGGTTGAATTTCAGCAGCCACTCACCCGCATCCATTTTAAAGTGAATAGCCTGAAAGTCCCCGGTTATAGCCAGGATCATTTCAAGGACATCTCCCTGAATAAAGATGCCCCCCAAGCCCAGATCATCCTGAATGAGATAAACGCCTTCCGGTACCGGAGCATCCGATTCTTCCAGGCCGAGGATTGCCCGCAGCCGCCGGGGTGTGAGGTCCTGCGGATGGAAGATTTCTGTTTTAAGAGCTTCTTCCAGAGCATTAACGGGAATCTCGGGGATTATGGGATCATCGCTGAAATAGGGTTTGGGTGCGCCCGGTCTTTCCGGATGCGATAGAGAGATCCCTTTTTCTTCCAGATAGGCGGCTGGATTATCCGGCTGGCTTTCTTTATCAACGGCAAGGGGCAGCATAGACAAGGGCAGGCGGCCGCAGTAAAACGACAGCCCGCCCCGCAGACTTTTGTGTTTCAACCTGGTATTGGGAGTGAAGCGTCCTTCGGCTTCAACTAGAAAATCAAAGTCAGTGTGGAAATAACCGTTTCCATCCCGCAGCGAATTGGTTAGAAAACGGGTTTCGGATACCCACCGCATCTGTTCCCAACCGCCTTGACTTTCCAGCGGTAGGGACGTATCAAGAAAATACGCCGGCACAGCATTGCCGGAATCCAGGCAGTCATGATAAAATATATCCACTTGCGACTGGCTTATAGGCTGCGGGGAGGGCCGGCTGCGCAGGGATTGAATGAATGCCTCATATCCTTGTTTGACACCGTTCTCCGCGGCAAATTCCAGAATCCGAATATCCTTTTTGGCGCCGCTTATCCGCAGGTGAATGCGCGACATGTAGAGCATACTCAAAGCCAGCGCGGCAAATACCAGCGAAAGAAGCACCGATGCTGCAGTCATGGTTCCGCTCCGGGCTTCATTCCAGCCGGGACAATGACGTGTTTTTGGGATAGATGGACAGGGCATAGATTTTCTCCTCCTTATATATAAGGGCCAGCCGGATTTTTGCCAGGTTGGAAGCTGCATCATACTCAGGCAGAAAAAACGCCGTGTCTTCCAGCAGAGGCTGAGCCGGTGCGTTATTGACTTTACGCCGCAGGATATGACTGCGTTCATCCAGATAGTAGTTGATCTCTTTTAATTGAATGATGCTGACGTCTCCAGCAGAGTATCCGTATTGAATGGGATTTTGCAGGATGCAGTCTTTTCCTTCAATCCGCAGGACCGTTCGGATTTCCCCCTGAACACGGTTAAAAAAACATAGTTTATGATTCCTGCGGAGTCCTGAAGTCCGGTTCAGTGTGACCCGGGTTTGTCCGTTAGTTAGATTAAAAGAAGCTCGATAAGAGGTGTCTCTTTGGATCAAGGCCAGAGATCCATCGTCGACGTCTATGCACGTCATTAAATCGAAGTGTTGCGGCATCACTAATCCGCGGCCGGTTTCCTGCAGGTCCAGCCGGATTTTTTCGAGGGCCGTGGAAACCGCCTGCCCGGTTTCATGTCCGTTCCTGAGCTTTTCGAACTGATCGCGGCTCATTGAAAAAAACTGCACGGCCGCCATAAATATAAAAAGGAAAAGGCTCATACAGATTAGACTTTCCAGCAGACTGAAGCCCGGGCGCCTCAAAATCCCAGCTCCCTTGATATGATAACGGACAGCCGGACAGGATAGGACATCCAATCGGCGATCCGGCATTCGATGTCTATCCGCTTAAGAGATGCGGAGACATCCGTGATTCGACATTCCCGGCGGATATCAACCGGGAGAAGCGGGGTATCGATTTCATCGTTCCATGTTTGTGCAGCAAGAGAGGGATGGTCAAAAGGATAAGATTTGAGTCTTTCCAGTGCGGAAACCGCAGCGTTTGTTGTGGCGTTTCGGGCCTGACAGCGCCGGTAGACATCCAGCGATAGGGTTAAGGCCTGGACAATTCCTGTAATAAATATGATAGTCAAGGAAGACGCAATCAGCAGCTCCAGCAACGTGAATCCTGAAGAATCCGTTTTGACTTTCATGGCATTTATGAAGAATGCAGGAATAGTGCCAGAATATTTTTTATGAGGCGGCGGTGTTTTTAGCTGCAATCTTTGTCAATAAGAATAGCCTTGAGGTTGCATATGAGCGTTAACCAGGCGTGACAGCCGCCTGAAAGCCGTGACGCCTCGACATTCGTTGCCGGAGTGAAGAGAGACGGGAATCTTAGGCCGCTTCGTCATGCTCACTTCATTCGCGTTACT
>CAYRTV010000344.1:0-3389 GCA_964427225.1 uncultured Eubacteriales bacterium | reverse complement strand
CAAATCATGTTAATTGCTGATAAAAAAGAAATGGCAAAAACATCGCAATTTTTTTGTGAATAATTCAAGCTAAAATATGCCGTTATGCCAATTTACGAATATAAGTGCCGCGATTGCGGCTGCCGATTTGAGGCGCTGACCGCGATCAGCCGCGAAAAGGATGTGACTTGTCCTGGATGCCGAAGCGCGCAAATAGAGAAGTGCGCATCCGCTTTCGGTATTGGAGGCAGCAGCCGCCGGACTAAAGCATCGCATTCCAGCTGTGCTGCCTGCACCTCCCATTCCTGCAGATCCTGCACTTGAATATTCACTTAAGTACGGTTATTGATACTGAATCTGTTTGCGGAGTGCCTGATTTTATCTTTGCTTTAAAACTGATGATATGGCGGCCTGGTTTGAGATTCCAGCGGCACGTGAAATCTCCAGTATTAAGAATCCGGCCATTCGCATACCAAATGAATTCGGTGACATTCACCCCGGGGGGAACCGCGGCTTGCAAGGTGATAGTCTGAAAATCAGGTTTAAGGACCGGGTCAATTTGATAAATATTCCCTTGTCCGGGATTGATTATCCGTATTTCGCCGGTGTTGATTGCTGGGGGCGGAATGATATCAGGTCCGGGCGTTCCGTGTCTCCGGCAGATTTCCTCAGGTTCGGTTCCGGGAATGAATATTTCTTCTATGCTTCCGGGGCACCGGGAAGAAACCAGCATGCCGGATTCAGGACAAATCTTTCTATGTATAATGCTGTCGGGAGCATGGAACCCCTTCGGGGCCTTCTTGCGATGAAGCAGCAGCATCACATCCCGGAATAAAGGACCACATCCGGTCACTCCTGAAATGGTATGCATCGGCTCTCCATTGAAGTTTCCAGCCCATACTCCCACGGTGTAGGCCGATGTGAATCCAACGGCCCAGTTATCTCTAAAGTCTTTGCTGGTGCCGGTTTTGACTGCACAGGCAAACGGAAGCCGCAAAGGGGATAAGTATCCGAATGCGGGAATGCGGGCATCCGGATCGGATAAAATATGGGTTAGAATGTAAGCGATTTCCGGAGAGAATATGTGTTTTTCGCTGAAGCCGCCGCGGGTTTTAGCATACTTGAGAGCAGGGTCTTTTCTCCAGCGGACAGGCTGAAAGACCCCGCCTCGGCTGAGGGCCGAATAAGCTTGTGCAAGTTCCAGCAAGGTGACCTCACCGTTCCCAAGGGTTAAACCGAGACCATAATAGGAAGAAGGCCGGACAAAGGTAGTAAAGCCGGCGTGTTTAAGCTTCATATAAAGCCGTTCTGGGCCCATCCGTTCCGTCAGCTGGACTGCAGGAATGTTATAAGAACAAGCCAAGGCCTGGCGGAGACGGACCTGCCCATGGAATTTATGATCATAGTTAACCGGCTGATAGGGACCGGTCGGTGTTGCATATTCGACCGGGCCGTCATGAAGCACATCAGCCGCACTCATCCCTTGCTGAAGAGCCAATCCATAGGTAAACGGCTTAAGCGCAGACCCCGGCTGACGCAGAGAAACCGCACCATTGACTTGTCCTTGATGATAGGCATCAAAAAAATCAACGGATCCGACCATGCTGATGATGTCGGCATTGATATTGTCGATAACCACAACCGCAGCCTGCGTGATGTTTCTTTCAGAAAGAGATTTAATGTGTTCTTTGACCAGATGCTGGATATGCTTTTGAATGGTCAAATCCAATGTGGTTCTAATATCCCTTCCGGAGGTCCTGTCGCTTGAACTGCAGTTCGCCAGCACAAAATCGCAAAAGTGCGGAGCTTGAAACCACGAGCGGAGCGGTGCCAGTTTTATATCTTGCCGCAAGGCCCTATGATATTGGGATTCTCCGGTCCAGCCCAGGGAGAAAACTTTTTTCAGGATTCTTTTTTGGCTTCGTATGAGCCGGGCATCCTCAAAATAGGGTTGAAAACGCCCCGGGGACCGGGGCAGAGCAGCTAAGAAAGCGGATTCTGCCAGGGTTAAATCCCGGCAGGATTTTCCAAAATATGTTCTGGCTGCCGCTTCAATACCATATGCTTGGCTGCCGTAATAAATCCGGTTTAAATATTGAGTTAAAATCTCGTCTTTAGTCAAGGTTTTTTCCAGCCGCAAAGCGGTCCAGGCTTCCAGTATCTTGGTTATGACAGTCCGCGGCCCCGGCTGGATGTTGCGCGCCAGCTGCTGCGTGATGGTGGAGCCGCCGGAAACAATATGCCCGTGAATTAGGTTTTGTTCTGCTGCCCGGAGAAGGGATAGAAGATTCACACCGGGATGGGAATAAAAAAACTTGTCTTCGGCGGCTAATGTGGCTGCGGCCACTTCCGGAGGAATGTCTCCCCGGCTCAACCATGTGCAGCTGCCGCTCTGGTCGGAGAGAACTTCTCTCAGCACCAGTCCATTCCGGTCAAGAATACGGAATGAAACCAGGGATTGGGGCGAAAGTTTCTTTGCCGGAACAGGACAATATAAAGAAGCCAAAGCCAGAGCTGAGAGAACCGCCCCGGCAATGAATAATTGTCTAAACCAACTCATTGTCTGTCTATGGTTATAACTTTTTCCTGGCTGCGGCCAAATACTTCGGGGGAATACATTTCTTCCGCTTTGGTGGCTGGCATGCGGAATTCTCCGGGCAGCAAAACACGGGCTAGGTAATGATGATAATGGATACCCGGTCCGAGGGAATCTGCAAACAGGTGGAGCCTGTCTTTGCGGATTTCGACATGGTTGAATCCTCTCCACGATGGACTGTCCTCTTCAATTCGGCGGGCCCATCGCCGCAGGCTTCGCTGCATTTCGCCGCTCTCAATTTTAAACTCCGGATTTACGGCTTCCAGCCCGGCCGGTATCGGGTCATTCACCACAACAAACAACCTTTCTTGAGGCGTGATGACCCGCAAACTGACGATAACCAACTGGCCGGCTTTTAGTTGCGACAGCGGTTTGCCGTCCAAGGTTAAAAACTGTTTTTGCAGGGAAAATCCTTCATCCCGGGGGCCCGCAGGAAGTCCGGGCACATAGTGCATCCTGGTTTCATAATATACGTTTCCCGGCCCGGATTTTTTGATGCGGAGGGTCTTTTGAGATCCCGCCGGCTGGTGCTGAAGAGAAAGACTTTTACTGACGGTCTCTGTCACTTCTGTTATCTTTTTTTCCAGCAGATTTTCTTCCCCCAGATTGACATCCAGCATAAAATCAGGGTCACTGTCTGTTTGGCTCTGATAGTATTGATTTAGGGCATAAAAAGCGTAAAAATTATCCTGGGTTGATGACCAGCGCCCGGCTTCCCGGCGGGAAATAATCCACCGCACCATCGCCGGAATAGAGTCGTTCTGAACATCCAGTTCCAACATAGTCTGAAGAACCAGGGCTGTGGTCCTGAGGG
>CAYRTV010000343.1:0-3408 GCA_964427225.1 uncultured Eubacteriales bacterium | reverse complement strand
CCTGCCGGTTATAGGCATCAACACTCAAGGCGAAACTGATTTGCGGATTGATGAAGTACTCATAAGAAAAACCAATTGAGAAGCTTTGGAAATCCGAATTGGTGAAGGACATGTTTTCAAATTCAATTTGCCAGAGATCGCTGTCTGCCTGGGGATTGAAATATCCGGGACGGATAGTAAAGATATCGGAATAAACAAGTCCCGGAACCAAAAGAATCATAACCAGTAACATCATGAGATTTTTTTTCATTTTCATCTTCTCCTTTGCCATTATTACTGCAATTTATGTGCCAAAAAAATTATTTTATTTACAGGCTGAACATCGCGGCTGCCTGTGCAGAATAAAGGTCAATTGTCCTGTTTTTATCTGAATTTGCCTGAATTAAGCATGGGTTTGGTTGAACAGGATCAAAACCAATAATTGATGCCGACGGCGATGAGATAGCCGCCTAAATCAAAACTGTCGACACCGAAAAAATCGGTATACAGCTCATCGGATAGATTGGCATCAGCGGAACTGTACTTAAATCCAGCGTCAACACTGATACGGTTGGCGACCGGAAACATAATTCCGCCATAACCCTGATAACCTATAGCAAAATTGCTTGAGCCGCGGCGGGTGATTTGATAAATAGGATATACCGTGACATTTTCTTGGGTGTCGATTCTTTCGTCGGAAAAATCGATAATGTCTCCCCGGATACTCACACTCCAAACATATAACCCCACGCCGCCCCCGATATAAGGGATGAACTTACCGCCGCGGCCGAACGGCAGGAACTTGACCGATGCGTGTATGGGAGTATTGGAAACCGCCAAGGAGTGGCTGGGGATGAATTCTCCGTCGTAAGTATCAGGATACGCCCAGTCTCCCGTAAAGCTTTGGAATCCGACATAACCCTCGTAGGATCCGACTTCCTGTACGTTATAAGCATCAATGGACAGGCACAATCCGACTCTGTTGCTGATAAAATACTCATAAGAAAAACTGAATAGGGTGTTGTGGAAATCGGATTTCGTAAAAGTCATGTTTTCCAATTCCAAATCCCAAAGCCCTCCCTGAGCACGCGGAATATAGTAGCCGATATGAAATGTGACCATATCGGCAAAAGCAGTTCCGGATCCCGCTATGATCAAAACAAGGAAAATCAAACTTGTTTTTTTCATGCAATTATCTCCTCTTTGTTCTCTTTACTGTAAAGTGACAATATCTGATAATAAGTCAAATTCTATTATTGCAATTTTTGTGCCATAAAAGCAATGGGATTATTTTAGAGTAAACCCATAGGCTAAGTGCAGCATAATCGTGTCACATGTCCTTTCCACTTGCAGGTTGCAGGATAGTATCCTTGCCGGAGCCCACCGCTGGTCCGCTCTGCTGTGATAAAGTTGACCGCTTATGACAAAGATGGGAAAATAGGGCATTATGAAGACTCGCATTATAAAAATAGATTCGGACCGCATCCAAGCGGATTCTTTGCAATGTATCTCCGGAATTCTCAAAAAAGCCGGGGTTATCGTCTATCCTACAGATACTTTTTACGGGTTAGGTGCGGACTGTTTTTCCGATGTGGCTGTCTCTGGGATTTATGCTGTCAAAAAGCGGACTCGATCTAAAGCCCTGTCGATTTTAGCCGGCGGAATGAATATGGTGCAGGATGTGACAGTCAGCCGGCCGCCGGAGTTTAAAAAATTGGCTGAACAGTTTTGGCCGGGTCCCCTTACGCTTATCCTTAAAGCAGCCCCTCATATGCCGGGAGAGATATTGGGGGCGGACCGGACATTAGGAATAAGGTGGCCGGATTGTCCGTGGATAAGTCAATTGCTGCATATTTGCGGTTTTCCGATTACAGCGACCAGCGCTAATCTTTCCGGACAGGCTGAAATTTCCCAGGCAGAAACCGCTGTCAGGATTTTTAAAAACCGGGTGGACGGTATTGTTGACGGCGGCCCGACTCCCGGAGGGAAACCTTCGACCATTGTGGATTTAACCCAGAAAAAGCCGGTGATCATACGAGAAGGGGCGATTCCGGCATCCGAATTGCTGCCTTTATTTTAAAATCGGCTCCGCGTCAGCAAACACATGTCATCCTGAGGCCTGCGGTGGCAGGCCGTAAGGATCTTGTATAGCTTCGCCGAATGAATCGGTGCCGGCTTCTCGCGCAGCCGGCTTCCCTCAAACCCCGCCCTCGGAAGGCTAAATCTTCCATATCGCGTCAGCCGGACCCGAATACCGCTGCGCCTGCCCTCTTGCCATCCCCAGGCCGCGGGAGCAAACATATGTCAGGATGACACCGGGCTGGAATCGGTGATTGGATTATCTCTGAAGCCAATGGCGGCGGGTGGGAGGGTCTTGGCGCGGAGAGAACTCATTCCCCGCTGACAGGTAGCTGCCGGCCAGGATATCCGGCCGGTGGCGGGATATGGTCCTTATTCATTGCCATGGCGAATCGGGACCGAGAAAGCCTGACTCAAAATAAGCGGGTGAAGCGGTCTTGCGGCTGCGCGGCTTTACTGAACTTTCGAGCCGGCGGGGATATCTTCCGAGAAGAAAGGGATCACAGCAGTTCCGTCTTTTTTCACCCCGGCCAGCACCATTCCTTGGGATTCGACGCCGCGAATGACCGCAGGTTCCAAGTTAACGATCGCCACGATTTTCTTCCCGATTAAATCCTCAGGACGATACGTTTGCGCGACTCCGGCCACAACTTGGCGGTTTTCTTCGCCCAAATTCAACTGAAGCTTCAGCAGTTTATCGGTTCCTTCGACGCGTTCCGCGGTTTTTATTTCTGCGACCCTGAGGTCCATTTTCTTGAATTCATTGAATGAAATTTGGCTCAATTTTTCCTCCTTCTTGGTTTTTTCCTGGGAACCGGCAGGAGCCTTCTCTTCCTTAAGGAAGTCTTTCAAGTCCATTCGGGGAAAAAGCGGCTTGGATTTTTTAATCGTTCGCCCGATTGGGAAATGATCGAATTGCAAATCCGCCGCCATTAATTCCCGCGGGGATTTTTCTTCTCCCAGCAGCTCCCAGATTTTTTCCGATGTGCCCGGCATAACCGGATAAAGGAAATAACTGGCAACCCGAAGAGCGGCCGCCGCCTGCAGAAGAATCCGGCTTAAACGGGAATGGTTTTTGGGATCGACGGCAAGACTCCAGGGTTCTTGGGCGGCCAAATATTTATTGATTAGATTGATGTATGACCAGATATCCTCTAAAGCCCGATTGATAGCCATATCCTGATAATGAGAGACAATTTGCTTTTTATATACTTCAAATTCGTTTTTTAGGTCCCTATCCGCCTGGGTTTCTTCATCCGGAGATTGAATTATCCCATTGAAATATTTTTGAATCATAGTTAAGATTCTCTGCACCAGATTACCCAAATCATTGGCAAGATCGGAATTGAT
>CAYRTV010000342.1:0-3412 GCA_964427225.1 uncultured Eubacteriales bacterium | reverse complement strand
GATCTACACTCTTTCCCTACACGACGCTCTTCCGATCTTGACCTTACCGAAACGGATGGGCCCCAAAAAGTATGGCGTTTTTGCCGGGATAACCGGATAACGGTTAATACACTGATTAATAATGCCGGCATCACCGGAAGTACGATTTTCGAAGCGGCTCCTCCATCATACATTGATCAACGGATCCAGCTGAATATCCGGGCTTTGGTCCTGCTGTGCCGCCTTTTTATTCCGGATTTAAAAAAATTGGAAAAGGCCTATATTCTCAATGTCAGCAGCATGTCGGCATTTTACCCGATTCCCTTTAAAAGTGTTTATTCAGCCAGTAAAGCTTTTGTGCTTAACTTCAGTAAAGCCGTACGGGAAGAACTGAAAGGTTCCGGAGTTACACTGAGCATTCTCTGCCCCAGTGGAGTGCGGACCAATCTCCAGTCCCACTCGCGGATCAACTCTCACGGCGTCTTTGGTAAACTCACCCAAATCCCCGCCGTCCGAATCGCAAAATTAAGCCTCGACAACATGCTGCGGGGAAAGCGGCTGATCATCCCCGGCTCTTTCAATCGCTTTCTCTATATATTAGGCCGGATTATGCCGGAAAGGATTAAATTGAAGCTTCTCTACAGCGAATTCAAAAAAGAATTGACTGCAGAAGAAAAGGAGCTGCAGTGAAGGCTTTGGTTACCGGCAGCAGCGGTTTCATCGGCAGCCATCTTACAGAAATATTGATAGACAGAGGCTGCGACGTGCATATCCTGCTGAGAAAAAGCAGTGACCGGACCTGGACGCGGCGTTTAAACGCCCGGCCGGTTTTTGGGGATTATAATGATCCTGAAAGCCTTCGTACATGTGTAACCGGTATGGATGTGGTTTTTCATTTAGCGGCTGTGCTTAAGGCATACGATTGGAATACTTACTACCGGGTGAATACATTGGGAACTAAAAATCTCCTTCAAGCCTGCTTGGCGGCCAATGAAAACATAAACCGCTTTGTTTTTGTTTCCAGTATCGCCGCAGCCGGACCGGCTTCTATTCCTGTCTTTCGGGATGAATCATCTCCAGACCAACCGGATTCGTTTTACGGCAAAAGCAAACTTTTGGCTGAACAAGAGGTTTGGAAATATCAGGACAGGCTTCCGGTGACAATTGCCCGCCCTCCCAATGTCGTTGGGACCCGGCAGCAGGAACTATTGATGATTCTCAAGCTTCTGAAAAAGCGGATATTTCCTCTGCTGGGAAAGCAAATACCCCAAACCAGTTTATGCTTTGTGCAGGATCTTGTCGAGGCATTGATCTTAATGAGTGAAAACAGCCGGGCTGTTTCCCGATTATATTACATCACGGATAATAAAGGGTATTCTTGGAGGAATCTGTTGGAAATACTGGCCCGTCTGCTGAATGTATATCCGCCGATGGTCCTTAAAATTCCTTATCCTGTTTTACTGGCGATTGCCAGGTTGTCAGAGGCATATGCAGCCGCCGCCGGGACAGAACCATTCATTTCTCCAAGATACATCATCAGCACCCGGCATAACTTTCATCTATACCGCAGTCTGAAAATAAAAAAAGAGCTTGGATTTAACACTCAGATTCCTGTCTTACAGGGAATGAAACATATCATACGGGACTATAAACGTGAGGGTCTTTTGTAAATGCTATATTTATTTTTAGCAAAAAAAACAGGAGTTGAATAATATGACGATTGTACTTAAGGAAGTCAGGAACCGGCGGGACCTAAGCAATTTCGTAATGATTCCTTTTTCTTTATACCGAGATAATTCCTGCTGGGTCCCTCCATTAATCCGAAATGAGATGCAAACCCTTAGTCCGGAAAAGAACCCGGCGTTTGAATATTGCGAAGCCGCTTATTGGGTAGCATACAAAAACGGCCGGCCGGCCGGCCGGATTGCTGCCATTTTAAACCGGAAATTCAATGAGAAGTGGAACCGCAATGATGTTTCCTTCAGCCGTTTCGATTTTATCGATGATAGGGATGTATCAGCCGCCCTGATGAATCAGGCCGAAAAGTGGGCTTTGAACATGAAAGCAAACCGGATTCACGGTCCTTTGGGCTTCACTAATTTTGATCAGCAGGGCTTGCTCGTCCAGGGTTTTAATGAAATGTCCACCTTGGCTTCCGTATATAATTATCCGTATTATCCCGAGCATATGGATAAGATGGGATTCAGCAAAGAAATCGACTATGTGGAATATGAAGTCAAGACACCTCCAACCGTTCCTGAAAAAGCGGTTCGTATTTTCAACATCGTGCTGAAAAAATATAACTTGCATGTATTCAAAGCCGGTTCAAAAAAGGAGCTCCTTCCTTATGCGGAACAAATATTTGACGTCATCAATCAGGCCTATAAAGATATATTTTATTCCGTTAAGCTCTCCGAAAAACAAGTCCAGATGTTTAAGAAAAAGTATCTGTCTTTTATTGACCCGGAATTTGTCCAGCTGGTTCTGGATTCAAACGACCGTGTTATCGGCTTTTATATTGCCATGCCTTCATTATCCAGGGCGTTCCAAAAAGCCCGGGGTCGGTTGTTTCCCTTTGGATTTTGGCATATTTTGCGAGCCTTGAAGAATCCGGTTAACCTGGATCTTTACCTGGTTGGTGTTCTTCCTGAGTATCAGAATAAAGGCGTTAACGCCGTATTTATGACAAATCTGACCCGGACCGCTATAAAAAACAATATCCAAAAAACTGAGACCAACAGTGAATTAGAGACCAATAAAAAAGTCCAAGCCTTCTGGAAATATTATGACGCTCGCATGCACAAGCGCAAGCGCGTCTTCATAAAGACATTAAATCCCTAATACGGACTCTTAAGCTTTCTGAGTTTCAGGAGAGCCATCTGGTGGAAACAGCTTATAGTCATCGCCAAACTGAGACAGGAATTCAACCGAAAAATCCCGAAGCGTATACCAGACCGGCAAGGTAGCGACCGTTCCCATATAAGGGATAATCAGAATGATCCATCCCACACAGCAGGTCAGCAGCCCGGCCAAAACAACAGCGATAACAAATAGGATCATGATTATGAAAACCAAAATACCAAACCAGATAAAATGAAGCGGATGCAGTCCGAACAATTTCATAAATCTGCCCCATGCCATGGTGCTTTTCAGCCGGTGCTTGTGCATGATCGGCTCCACAAAGCCGTCAAGGAAGAGGGCAATAAGCCCAATCACCAGCATCACGAAAACAAAAGCCAGACCAGCCAGCAGAACAAAAGGCCATGACACCTCTTCGGTTCCGGTTTTAACCATGGCTGATAGACTCATGAAAAGAAAAATAAGAAAAAAAACGAGCACCGCAAAAGCAACAAGAGAAAAGCCCAGCCGCCATAAAAAAAGCGAATCTCCCTCCTGTCTGAATTCTTTCCAGGGTCTTTTAACTTCCGCTTTG
>CAYRTV010000341.1:0-3413 GCA_964427225.1 uncultured Eubacteriales bacterium | reverse complement strand
CTGCTGCTGCGGGATTTAAGCAAAGCCTAGCCGCTACTCATTTTGGGGATTTCTCCTCTGCCATTCTGAAAACAACTGGAGCAAATGCCGGGCCCGATACCGCGGAACCTAATCGCCGCTTCATCGCCCGCTGTCATCCCGAGCGAAGCGAAGGATCTCCATCTGCTTCATCTGGATAGACGGAAACCGATTCTATAAACGAAGCACTCTAAGATCCTTCGTCTCCGCGCCTCGAGTGATTCACGGGCCGAGATTATCGCAGATTTCGGAATGCTGCGAGGAAGACGCGGTTAAATCAATCAAGAGAGTGGATGAGGAGCCCGCTGCGAAGCTTCGGCTCAAACCAGGTGGATTTGGGCGGCATGACCTTCCCTGCATCCGCAATCCGCATCAGTTCATGGATCGAGGTTGGATAAATCGCAAAAGCCACTTGATATTTCCCGCCGTCCACCAGCCGCTTTAATTCCTCCAAACCCCGGATGCCTCCGACAAAATCAATATTCTCACTGGTCCGCGGGTCATCGATACCGAAAAAAGGAGCCAGCAGATGGTCTTGGAGAAAAGCAATATCCAGACTCTTGACCGGATCATCTTTGACTGCCTTTTCCGGCCGTACAATCAGTTTATACCAATTGCCTTTATAATACATCCCGAATTCTCCCTTTTCCGCCGGCTTGTAGGGAGAGCTTCCGATTCTTTCAACCCCAAAGTTATCCTCGAGCGCCGCAACCAGATCTTCTTCGGAATGGCCGTTTAGATTTTTCAGCACCCGGTTGTAATCCAAAATGCGGAGATGCGCATCGGGAAAAAGGACTGCCAGGAAATAATTATATTCCTCATCTCCGGTGTGATTGGGGTTGATTTTCCGCCGCATGTTGGCCACTTTAGCAGCGGATGCAGACCGGTGATGGCCGTCAGCTACATACAGCGTATCGATATCACCAAATTCGGAAATTATTTCATCGGCGATGTCATCGGAAACAATCCATACCGTATGCTGGATTCCATCCGGAGTAGTGAAATCATAAACCGGATCGTTTTGAATGACCTTGTCCACGAAATTGTCTACTTGATCCCGTTGGCGGTAGGTCAGGAATATCGGTCCAGCATTCACATTGGTGATATCCACATGCTTGATGCGGTCGGCTTCTTTTTTCGGGCGGGTGTGTTCGTGTTTCTTAATGACATCATCTTCATAGTCATCCACGGAAACGCAGCCGACGATTCCATACTGCTCCTTGCCGTCCATAACCTGCCGATAGATGTATAAGCGGGGGCTGTCTTCTTGAATCAGAATGCCGTGATCAACAAACCTGTCCAGGTTTTCGCGGGCCTTGTCATAAACCTCTTGGGAATAAAGATCCGTCCCAACCGGCAGGTCCACTTCCGGCTTGACCACATGCAGAAAAGAATACTCATTGTCTTTCACCAGTTCCCTGGCTTCATCACTGTCCAGTACATCATATGGATATGACGCCACTTTATCTTCCAGGCCTTTTTTCGGCCGTAAGGCTTTAAATTTTCTTAATACAGCCATACCTCACTCCTTATCAGAATAAAAATAGACTCAATCTCATCGATTGTATTCAGGCGCCGGCGCAATGCCGCCGCCGAATCAGGAACCCGCTCCGGCAAAAATCAATGCCGGGTCATTTAATCAGTAAAATGTTGTCCTGATATCCATCAATAAACCGGCATCCATCCCGGGTGAAAACGGCATTTTCTTCAAAGCCGATGCGGACATCCTGGCCGTCCCATTCGGGAACGCTGGTTGTGCTGCTGAATTCGATCGCGTAACATGTATTATAGTGCAGCGGATACTCCATTTCAATAAAGATGCCCTCCGGTGCGCTTTCCGGCGGCCGGGCTTCCATCGAAGTGCCGGCGGCATGGCCGTGGATTCCTAAGGGATGGGTATATATCAGCGGCCGTAATCCCGCGGCTGAGGTTTTTTCCATGGCCCGCTTGGTGATTTCGTTTCCGGTAACACCGGCTTCGAATTCGCTCATGAAAATCTCCGCCAGCTGCACGGCCCGGTCCAAAGCGTTCTGCAGGCCCGCAGGCGGTTCCTCTTCACCCTCGCGGCACACATATGCCTGCCACTGCATGTCCGTACACAATCCTAAATAATGGATCCCCACATCACAATGCAGCAAGTCTCCCCGGCGGATAACCTTGTCGTCTTTGGGATATTGTTCCGCGGTCTTTGCATAGCGCTGAATGGATATGGAGGGTTGAAACCAGGTCTCCAACCCCAGGCCGGTGATCCGGTCGCGAATCCACCATACCACATCGTCAGTGGTAGTAATATCGGGAGTTATGACTTTATTGGAATAAAACTCATGAATGATGTCATGGGCGATCCCGCAGATATGCCGGTATACGCTGATTTCCTGCGGGCTGCGGGTTTCCAGCCACCCCAAGCATAAATTTTCTGCGGACACAAGCCGTGACGACAGCTCCGGCCCCAAAGAATTTTCCAATTTTTCTTTTAAGCTGGCGGACAACCCGTCTCCAAAACGATAAGTGGGCGATACATTGATGCCGATTTTTTTTGGATCCAATTCTTTGATAGTTTCAGCCAGGCTTTCGAACTGTTTTTTGCTTTTGTCGCTCCAGGTGCCTTCATACCAGCCCTTCATTCCATAATAACCGCCGGAAAGACGCTGAACGCCTTTATCCTTACCCTGATCATGGAACATAAGAACGGCTGTCCTTCGGGCCGCCATCACCGGCTCCGGCACCAAACTCATATAGACCGGATCTTCATTGTATTCCCGGTTTATGATCAGCCAGAGATCAATGCCTTCCCTGCGCATTAATTCGGGAATAATATTGTCTAAGCGCCATTTCAGCCAATCATTCATTACCTGGGCCCGCTCTTTTTCCGGCAAAATTTTATGGATATCGCCGGCCCGGGCGGTTTCCGCCTGGATGAAAGCTGGGCTAAAAACAAACACTGAAGCTAAAAGAAATAAAATCAGTCCTCTGAAGCCAAATGCTTTTTTCATGTTACCTCCATCTTTTTTTTCGAAGATAATAAGAATATAGAAATAACATCTAAAAATCAAAATATTTAGTCTATCCAGGTCTGACTAAGTCCATCTAAGTCAGCCTTGTCTGTTTAAGTCTCTTATGTTTGTTCGGTTGGCTCGCTATGCTCGCGTTCATCGCATTCTTGGCGTTTTTTCTATCGGGTCTATTCGGGCGATTCAGTCTCCGCTGCATGAGTATTCAATGGAATCTGCCACAATGCTGAAAGAATCGGTTTCATTTCTTCAGGCGATGCAGCACAAGATCCTTACGGGCGGCTTCGCCCCCCTCAGGATGACATGGTGTGTCATTTTCTAGCCTAAACTATTCACGGGCCGAGATTGCCGCAAATTTCGGTTTGCGGCGAGGAAGTCGTGGTA
>CAYRTV010000340.1:0-3416 GCA_964427225.1 uncultured Eubacteriales bacterium | reverse complement strand
GCAAAACGTTCCAGGTTGCCGATGGCAACCGGTGTCCCGGTCATCTTCATAAGATTGCAGGCTTCCTCACACTGAGATTCCTGTGGACAAACCCGGCCGCATATTGCAGGCAGGCTGTTGGTTTCCTTTAATTTCCTGACACTGTCCGCGTATTTCCCCAACTCAATTAATTTGATAAAAGCGGGAATGTCAATCCCGACCGGACATCCGGTCACACACTGGGGAACGGCACAGTCCAGACAACGCTGCGCTTCCTTGACCGCATCTTCTTTCATCAGTCCCAGATTGACTTCCAGGAAATCCCGGTTGCGTTCTTCTGCCGGCCGTTCCGGCATCTGGATACGCGGAAGCTTCATCCTTTCTTTTGCTTTCAGGGCTTTGCGCAATTCCTTGCGCCATTCCTCGCTATACCCTTTTTTGAGTTCTTCTTTTTGTTCCGGTGAAAGTTTTTTATCTGCCATTGTATTGTTTTCCTGGTTTATGGATACTGTTTTTCTTCCCAGTGGCACAAAGACCGTATTTCATCATCGAAATAAGATTTTCTCCGGGAAAAAAGTTCATCCCAATCAACTTTATGTCCGTCAAATTCCGGTCCATCGACACAGGCGAATACATTTTTCCCTCCCACTGAAACCCGGCAGGCGCCGCACATTCCGGTTCCGTCGACCATGATCGGATTGAGACTGACAATAGTATCAATCTCATACGGCTTACTGGTCTGGGCACAGGTGTACATCAAATATGTGCATCCGATGGAAATGATCCGGTTCAGATCGCTTTCCTTCAGGACTTTCTCCAGCACCCTGGGAATGTATTCTTTACAATCATAAAATCCATCGCGCGCGGAAACATAAAATTCATCACTGATGGCTTTAAACTGATCTTCCCAGTATAAAAGATAATCCGCTTTGACATCCAGCAGGGTTATCACTTTATTCCCGGCTTCTTTCAAGGCCCGGGCGACGGGGTACACTGCTCCGATACCATAGCATCCGCCGGCGCATAAGACCGTTCCATATTTTTTTATCTCCGTCGCTTTTCCCAATGGTCCCACATAAACAGGGATATCATCTCCCGCTTTCAAATACGTCAGCCGGTGGGTGGAGGTGCCCACGACCATAAATACGGAAGTGACTGTGCCTTTTTCCCGGTCCCAATCGGCTATGGTCAATGGAATCCGCTCACCTTTTTTATCCGGCATAACCATGACAAATTGACCGGGCCGGCATTTTTCGGCCACTTCCGGGGCTTCCACCTCGAGAAGATGGATGTTGGGAACCAGTCTTTCTCTTTTTAAAATCTTGGCCATTATTTTTTCCTCTTGACGGTGACTTTACTGAGATTCATTTGCTTCTCGGCAAAAGAATCAAATCCCGGACGGGTGATCCTCACCATATCAACCGGGATATGTTGCTTCAAGCGGGCCATTCCTTCCAGCTGTTTTTTTTGCAAATGCAAAACAATTTCATCAGCTGCCTTTATGTTATGTTTTTCGGCCGTTTCCGGATTAAGATCGATCCAATGACGGTCGCGAAGAAGCCGGAAACCCCGGATTTGATCACTGAACATCAATCCCAGGTAATGATCCGTGGTCCAACGGATGTACAACTGCGGCCCCGAAAGATCCGGCTTTAGAGCATCGGCATCCAGCGAAAGGAAGGCCTGTTTTATTGCGGCTTGGGGACTCGGCAGGAACAAATCTCCTGCGACGGCCATTTTCTCATTATAACCAGACCAGAGTTCCAAACGGGTTTGCATAAACTTTCTAATTTCCGCTTCCCGGCTGTATGTGAAATCCTCGTGACCTAAATTTTGTGCCAGGCCGGCAGCCGCCTGCCAGGCAGGACGGGCAGCATGTCCCGGCTTCAAAACCGCCGGAGTTTTCTGTATCCGGCCTTCAACATTGACAAATAAGGATTCGTACTCCCCGAACGCCGCCAACGGCAGGATGATATCGGCTTTTTCCGTTATCTCGTTAGGATAAGCAGCCAGTGCTAGGATAAACTCCGGTTGAATGGTTTCGGCTAATGACATCGGACCGGCAGCCACCAGCGCTTTGCCGTTTCCCTGCTCCAGCTGTTCTATTGCCCGGGTGAATTTGTCCGAAGTGATTCCGGGATGCAGCGCATCCCATCCTTTTTGATTGCTTTCCAATTCAAGAGGAAAGACCTCAGCCTGGTTCTGGATTGCCAGATTCCACATGCCGGATAAAAGGTTTCGGCTGTCCGGGCAGGCCGTATTTTCGGGACCGGCAAAATAAAGGCTTTTTTCACTCCGGGACAGCAGTTCGGCTGCCTGTTTTATCCGGTTTTCAGATACTCCGGTTGTTTTTTCCCAATTCAGTTTCCGGACTTTATTTAAAAGTGCGCCGAATTCCTCTTTTCCATCCGCATCCGGCAGCCCTTTTTTCTCGTTCTCCACGGCGGCCGCGATGGCCGTCAATACCAAAGGTTCCGTCCCGGGGTTGCATTTCAGCCATAAGGACTGCGATGCAAAGGGCAGCTCATCCGGGCTGATGACGACCATTTGGCCTCCGTTGCGGAGGGATTTCCAGATTCTCAGCCAGACTATGGGATGGGACACCGTCAAATCCGTTCCAATCAGCAGAAAAGTGTCCTTGCTGGAAATGTCCTCCAGCTTATTCGAAGCCAGCGGAGCCGTTCCGGGATTTTCTTCCAGCTGCCTGAGTGCCGCCAGTGGCGACACATCGGCTCCGGAAGAAACCGGTTCAGTGTCGAGGACTTCTTCCGCTAAACGGTTCAGTACAAATAAGTCCTCACAGGCAAGCTGAGGGGATGACATAAGCACCGTTTGCCCGTTTTTAAAGGGGCCCAGCTGCTCAGCGGCCAGTTTTAAGGCCTCATCCCACTGTACCGCTTCCCAGCCTCCTTTTTTCCGGATCATTGGGCTTTTTATTCTTGCTTCCGAACGGCTCATGGCGGGCAGAAGAAAACGACCGCGAACGCAAGCCTGACCCCGGTTGGCGGGTCCGCTTTCATCCGGGAGGGCTTGAATAAACCGGCCCTCCTTGGTTTTAATATCCATGCGGCAGCCCATACTGCACAGGGGGCAGATCGCCTGATCTTTTTTATCCGGCACATCTTCATAACGAATAGCGCGGTCAGTGTGAGCACCAGTGGGGCACACATCCACACAGGCACCGCAAAACTGACATCCAGAATCCGTTAAGGGCTGGTCCAGGACCGTTCCAACCACGGTTTCAGCGCCTCTTTCAATAAAAGTTAAAACCGATGCCCCTCTTACCTCCCGGCAGATGCGGACACAGCGGCCGCATAATATGCACAGGTTATAATTGCGGTCGAAAAACGGGTCTTCCCTATGTATGTCCACATTCCTGTATATGGAAGGAAAATGAACCTGTTCCACCTCCATTTCTCCGGTAACATCCTGCAGCT
>CAYRTV010000339.1:0-3419 GCA_964427225.1 uncultured Eubacteriales bacterium | reverse complement strand
CAATCCTTGAAACCAACGATGAAAAGGAAATTCAAAAACTCGTGGATACGATCGTAGATCCGGCGGGGACTTTTTACCGCTTCAGCTTGCCGGCGTCGATTTTAAGAAGAAAAAAAATGGAGGCCATTAAATGAGTGAAAGAATTACCATAGATCCGATAACCCGCCTGGAAGGGCATGGTAAAATCGAGATCTTTTTGGATGACAACGGAGATGTCGACCGCGCCATATTGCAAATCCCTGAATTGCGCGGATTTGAACAATTCGCGGTTGGACGCCCGGTGGAAGAGATGCCCAGGATTACCCCCCGGATTTGCGGGGTCTGCCCTACGGCCCACCACATGGCCGCAACCAAGGCCGCGGACGCCGTTTATCATGTTGAACCGCCTCCGGCCGGAAAAATGATCAGGGAATTGATCTACAATACCTTTCAGTTTGAGGATCATACCCTGCATTTCTTTTTCCTGGGCGGACCGGATTTCGTCGTCGGACCGCAAGCCCCGGCAGCACAAAGAAACATTCTGGGCGTCATCGGCGCAGTTGGAGAAGAAGCCGGCTTGAAAGTGATTAAAGCCCGCCGCCAGGCAAGAGATATGATCAACTACCTGGGCGGCAAAATCATTCATCCGGTTTGCGGATTACCCGGCGGTGTATCTAAGGGTCTGGATGAAGAGCACCGCCAGGAATTTCTGGAACAGGCGAAAGACATCGTTGAGTTCGCGAAATTTTCGCTGCAGGTTTTCGATGACATCGTTCTTAAGAATAAGGAATATGTGGATATCGTTACCGGAGATGCCTATCAGCTGGAAACCTACTACATGGGTCTGGTTGATGAAAACAACAAGGTGAACTTCTATGAAGGCGACATCCGGGTCGTGGATCCGGATGGCAATGAATTCTCCAAGTTCAAGCCTAAAGATTATCTGGAACATATTTCTGAGCACGTCGAGCCTTGGACATATATCAAATTCCCGTTCCTGAAAAAAGTCGGCTGGCACGGTTTCACCGAAGGCAAAGACAGCGGTGTTTACCGTGTGGCTCCTTTGGCCCGGCTGAATGCGTCGGACGGAATGGCCACTCCGGAAGCACAGGCGGCCTACGAACAAATGTATGAAGTTCTGGGCGGAAAGCCCTCTCATCATACTTTAGCCTTTCATTGGGCCCGCTTGATTGAGGCCCTCCAGGCAGCGGAAACAATGGTCCAGCTCCTGGAAAATAAAGACATCACCAATCCCAAAATCAGAAATATCCCGACGGAAAAACCGGATGAAGGCGTTGGCGTCGTAGAAGCACCACGCGGGACCTTATTCCACCACTACAAAACGGATGAGAAAGGCATCATCGAGGAAGCCAACCTGATCGTAGCTACAGTGAATAACGCCGCCGCCATCAACATGTCGATCGAAAAAGCCGCCAAATCTTTTATCAAAGGCGGAAAAGTCGAAGAAGGATTGCTCAATATGGCGGAGATGGGATTCCGTCCTTATGATCCCTGTCATGCTTGCGGAACCCATTGCCTGCCCGGAGATATGCCCCTGATCGTCAACATCTACGATAAAGACCGCAAACTTGTGGACCAGCTGAAACGCAACAGCCGATAAAATTCATTACTCATATTGACCGGCTATATACATTCAAAAAGGGCCCGCTGAAATTCGGCGGGCCTTTTTTTACTGCAGGAAATGAATATATAAGCCATGGAAACACCACATTTTTCTCTGCGCAAAAAAATTATTTTAAGCTTTCTTCTGGTCATTTTATTCGGAGGCATCATCTCGCTTTTTCTAGGATACCGCCTCGTCAGAAACACCCTCATCTCCCAGGCCCAAAGCAAAGTCCGGCATGATCTATCCGCAGCCTGGATGGTTTTTAATGAGAAACTCAATGACATTAAGGAAATCGTGTCACTAACGGCTGTCCGGGAAGAAATACAGCGCAGCCTGGACAGCGGAAACCCGCAGGAAGCTCTTAAATACCTCAGCCAAATCCGAATTGAATACGGTCTGGATATCCTCAATTTGACCGATTCTCACGGAATCGTGATGGTCCGAACGGGGAATCCCGGTGTTGCCGGTGATAATCAGGCAGACGATCCCATGATTCAATGGGCGGAGAAAGGGGGCATGGTATCCCACCCCCAAATCATGCCGCAAAGCGAACTACAGAAAGAAGGAAACGACTTGGCTTCGCAGGCCGCCATACGAACCACCTCTACCCCCAAAGCATCAGAGGCGCCACAAGACCAGGTGACCAGCGGACTTGTTCTTAAAGCCGCAGCTCCGGTCAGAGGAAGTAATGACCGCATTTTGGGCGTGCTATACGGCGCGGTTTTACTCAACCGCAGCCATGAAATAGTCGACCGTATCAAGGAAATCGTTTACAAGGAAGAAAAATACAAAGGCAGAGAAATCGGAACCGCCACTATTTTTTTGAATGACCTGCGAATTTCAACCAATGTTAAAAATAAAGACGAAACCAGGGCCGTCGGAACCCGGATATCAGATGAAGTCAGCCGGGCTGTATTGCAGGATGGGCAATCGTGGATTGACCGGGCCTTCGTGGTGAATGACTGGTATATCACCGCCTACGAACCGATTAAAAATATTCAAAACCAAATTATCGGCATTCTCTACGTCGGTATGCTGGAAAAACCTTATATCGACACCACAAACCGGGTGATGCTGACATTTGCTCTGCTGGCCGGAGCTTGCGTTATTGTATTGCTGATCCTGCTGGACTTTTCCACTAAAAGGATTATCCATCCCCTGCTTAATATGGTGAAAGCGACTGAGAAAATCGCCAAGGGGAATCTTTCACACAAGGTTACCGTAGATTCCAATGATGAAATCGGTTATTTGGCGGATTCCTTTAATAAAATGACAGCGGATTTGAAAACAGCCAACCGGAAACTCTTGGAATGGGGCAAAACCCTGGAAAAAAAGGTTAACGAAAGAACCAAAGAACTGACCGAAATGCATGCTCACCTCATCCAATCTGAAAAACTGGCTTCCCTGGGAAAACTGGCCGCCGGTGTTGCCCATGAAATCAATAATCCCCTGGGCGGAATCCTGATTTACAGCCATTTGCTGCTGGAGGATATGGATAAAAATGACGTCCATTATGATAATCTGAAAAAAATTGTCAAAGAAACCACCCGCTGCAAGGATATTGTGAAGGGTTTGCTGGATTTTGCCAGGCCCAAAGAACCGGAAACCACAGCCGTTAATGTCAATGATATCGTGGATAATGCATTGGCGATAATCGAAAGCCAGGCCCTTTTCCAAAATATTGATATCCAGAAAAAATACTTGACAGACCCTCCGAAGATCACGGCAGATGCTTCTCAGCTGCACCAAGTTTTCATTAATATCATATTAAATGCAGCGGAAGCCATGCAGGGGAGCGGCACCTTAACCATAC
>CAYRTV010000338.1:0-3422 GCA_964427225.1 uncultured Eubacteriales bacterium | reverse complement strand
CGAACAGCTGGAAGCCGCCCGCACTCAATATAAAATATCTCAGGCCCAGCATGAATCCGTTATCTATCAAATTCAACAGGCGCGGGCTTCCTTGAAAGCAACCCTGAACAACCTGGAAAAAACGGTTTATAATGCCCCAATCAGCGGGGTCATCACCAGTTTAAATGTAGAAGAAGGAGAAATCGCTCTGGTTGGAACCATGAACAATCCCGGAACCGTGCTGATGACCATCGCCGATCTTTCCATAATGGAAGTTGACGTGGAGGTAGATGAAACCGATGTCGTTAATGTGAAGCTGGAACAGCAGGCTGAAGTCAGGGTGGATGCTTTTCCGGACCGTGTCATCCGGGGCGAAGTCACCGAAATCGGCAGCTCCGCTATTCAGCAGCTTTCAGCGACGGAGGAATCTAAAGATTTCAAAGTAGTCATTACCCTTATGAACCCCCCAGAAAATTTAAAACCGGGGTTATCCGCTACAGCCGATATTATCACAGCGGAAAAGGACAATGTTTTAGCCGTCCCCATTTCCGCATTGGTGCTGCGGGAAAAGGAAGAAAGCCCGGACTCAGAAGATGGAGAACAGGAAGAAGGCGTTTTTGTGGTCCAAGCCCAAGAAGCGCACTTTCGCAAAGTTGAAAAAGGCATCATGGGCGACTTGGACATTGAAATTGCCTCAGGTTTGGAAGCAGGTGACATCGTGATTATAGGACCGTACAGTGCGTTAAGGCAGCTGGAGGAAGGCACGCGGGTCAAAACCGAGGAAAGGCAGGAAAACCGGTGAGGGATTCCGGTCATTCAGCGGTCATCGATGCCCGCGGCCTGTGGAAGATATATCCCATGGGCCGGCAGGAAGTGAATGCCTTATGCGGAGTGGACTTAATCGTCAGAAAAAACGAATTCTTGGCCATTATGGGGCCTTCCGGATCCGGGAAATCCACTTTGATGAATCTATTGGGATGTTTGGACACTCCTTCACGGGGAGATTATTATTTAAACGGCCGCCTGGTCAGTTCCATGGACGATAACGACCTGGCTTTTATCCGGAATCAGGAAATCGGATTTGTTTTTCAGGTTTTCAATTTACTCTCGCGCGCAACGGCGTTCCATAATGTGGAGCTGCCGCTGATATATAAAGGCGAAAAAAAATGGGACCGGGAAGAAAAAGTCAATCAGGCCTTGAAACTGGTGGAAATTTTACAGCGCCGGGACCACCGGCCTTCGGAACTGTCCGGCGGAGAACGGCAGCGGGTGGCCATTGCCCGTGCCCTGGTCAACTCGCCTTCTTTACTGCTGGCCGATGAGCCGACCGGCAACCTGGATTCAAAGACGGGATTGGAAATAATGAATTTATTTCATAAAATACACAAGGATGGAAATACAATCATTATGGTCACGCATGACCCGGACATCGCGCGTCAAGCCCAGCGGATTGTTTATATCAAGGACGGAAAGGTAGAAAAGGAAGAAATACAGGGAGGATGAAATGAATTTTTTCCAGCGTTTTCTCGGAATTATTTTTAATCCTCAGCCCACATTTCAATTTTTATCTCAAAAACCCGTTTGGGTGGACGCCCTGATTGTGATTTTGCTTTTCTCCGCTCTCTTCTCGTATATGACATTTCCTTTTTCGCAGCAGGATAATCTGCAGGCGTTTAAAAACAATTTGGAACTGAGAGAACGGGTGGGTGAAGAGCGTTTCAATCAAATGATTGAAACCATGGAGAACCCCTCCTCCTCTCAGCGGATTATCGCCTTCGTCATGGGACCGATCAGCCTGTTGATTGGATTTTTGATTTCCTCCCTGGTCATCCTGATTTTGGGGCGAATAACATCTACGCAAGGACATTTTGTCCAAATATTCTCAGTTTATCTCCACGCTAATTTCATTGATAAAATTCTAGGTTACGGAATCAAGCTCCCCTTAATCCACATGACCGAATCAGTCGTCCAAACCACAACCAGCCTGGCGGTTTTTTTCCCCACCATGCAAGTAACATCTCCGGCCTTTATCATATTGAGCCAGTTCGATCTGTTCCAAATCTGGCTTTTCGGTATTCTTGCCTACGGATTGGCCGCGGTTTTCAAAATCTCTATGAAAAAGGCATTATTTATTTCCTACGGCTTTTTCCTTATTAAGGCCCTGCTTTACACCGGAGTGGGACTCCTTGCCATGCAGTTCATGTCCTGACCCCACCGATTACATTCCCACCTCCGGCTCCAATTTGATATACTATTCTCAAATGGAAAAGTTTTGGCTGCACGGCAATCTGGAGCAAACTCCCTTTGCCTTTTTATTATTCCGGATTTGGAAAGCGAATCATTCCGGAGAGTTGAAAATCAAGAATAAATCCGAAGAGACAATCATTGAATACAACCAGGGCCGAATCGCCCCGACTGCGAACACGTTCTTAAGACGTGATTTTATCCGGCATTTGGAGATTCAAAATGAAATCACCGGCATGCCGGGCCCATTCTTTCTGCGGCGGCTGTTGGAGAAAAATAATTTCACAGCTCGACAGCTTTGGCCAAAAATGCGGGATTATATGGAAAGAAAACTTTATCCGCTTTTTAATTGGACGGAAGCTGAATATTTTTTTGATGCCGGAACAGAAGAAAACAGCCGAGTTCCTTTCTTGATTCTGGATACACGGGAATTTATTTTGGAAGGGATAAGGAGTATGTCCAATTTCGGCTTAATGGAAAGGTTTCTTCCTCCCCAAGAAAAAAAATTAACCCTGCGCACACCGGATCATTTCGGAAAATTGCCTTGGAAGCCTTGGGAGGAATACCTCATCCGGCTCCTGCAGAAAGACCTCAGTGCGGAGGATATTTTAAACAAAAGCCAATTGGGCCGCTTGGAGACCAAGCGCGTTCTTTTTCTGCTGCAAGCTCTTGATATGCTGGGAGCAGAGAAAAAAACCCGCTTCGCCCCCGATATCAGCAGCGCTGAAATTCAAAGAATATGGAACCATTTCAACGAACTTTATGTCCATGTCTTTAAATTTCTTGCCAAAGAAATGGGTCCGGTGGCTTTTAAAGTCCTGGAAAAAAGCATTCTGGATACCAAATCGAACCTGCATCAGGGATTTCACAATGTCCGCCTGGAAGCATCCGGACATATCGTTATAGGAGCAACTCCCCTAACTCCGGTTGGCCTTCCCGGCGGCATGAACCGCACCGATTTCTTGAACAGTCTCAATGAAATATTAAATGCTGAAATCCTTCTGGTCAAAAAAACTCTCGGGAATGAATCCGAATCCGTTTTGGTCAAAAGCCTGAACAGCATGGGGGAATGAAAATTATGCGCAAACAAATACGGCCATTATTGATCTTGTTAACATTATTAGCTTTATATTTTTTATTTCAAAGTGCAATTTAAAAAAAACAACCTCATTATTGTGCTCGGCCCCACCGGTGTCGGC
>CAYRTV010000337.1:0-3431 GCA_964427225.1 uncultured Eubacteriales bacterium | reverse complement strand
GGTCAACAGCAAGGGGGATGACCTCAGCCCCGTATTTAGATTTTATCATGGCGGCGGTTTCTGCCAAGTGGGGATCATCCAGAGCCGCAATAATCAAATTCATTTTGCGGGAAGCGCATTCCATGGCTAAAGCTTTGCCGATTCCTTCGCTGCCTCCGGTTATTAAGGTGTAGAATTTAGGATTACGATGCTTCGCCATATATATTCTCTCCTGAATAAATCCAAGCTATTGTTTTTGTTAATCCTTCGCAAAGCCCAGCGGGGGAGTATCCCAGTTCAGCGGCTGCCTTGCCGCTGCTGACGACCCAATCCGCATTCAACTTCCTGACTATTTCCGGAGTCAAAGCCGGTGGTCTGCTGAGATTATCTGCCGTCATACGCATCATCTTTGACAACCATAAGACACTCCAGTAAGGAATATGCACCAAACGGTATTTTTTTCCGGAGACGTTTTTCAATAGGTCAAAAAATCTATTATAGGAAATATTTTCTCCGCCTAAAATATAATTCTCTTGAGAAACTCCCTGATTCATAGCCAGAATATGTCCATCCACCACATCATCGATATAGACATAGTTTCCCCGGCTTCTTCCGTCACCCAGTAAAAATCGCCATTTTCCCGCCAGGTAAAGTCGGATCATTCTGGTCACACTATTGCTTTGTCCCGACGGCCCGGGACCATATATCCTGGTAGGGTGAACAATCACGATGTGTATGTTTTTTTGCCGGTAATTGTCTGTCAGCCGGTCCGCATCCGCTTTAGTTTTCTCATATTCCGTGAAAAACCGGGATGAATACCTCCTTGTTTCATCAGCAGGAGTAGGGGAGGGGCCGAAAACACCGGCTGTTGACGTGATAACAATCTTATTAACACCCGATTCCAAGGCACATTCAATAACATTTTTCGTCCCTTGGACATTGATTTGATGATATAAATCAGGATTCCTGCACCAGATCCCAGTCAGTGCACCAGTGTGGAATACAAACCTGCATCCGTCCATGGCTTCCAACAGGCTTTCCGGGTCGAGCAGATCGCCGTGAAAAAGTGTGACATGAGGCGACCGGATTGCCTCTGCCTTGTCTTTAGACCGGAAAAGGGCATGAACAGGCAAGCCTGAACCAGCCAGTTTGCGGACGAGCGCTTGCCCGACATAACCTGTGGCTCCGGTTATACAGTAAGTCACGGCAGTCATAACCTCCATTCGATTGTCATTTTAGGGTTATAATGGATGGCGGACCACTCAGTTGTAAGTGCCAGTAAGCTATGGCCTGTCAAGGCCGGCAAAATATTTCCGGAATGATATACAGACAAACACAAAAGTCCCCCCATGAAAATTGAGCCCAGCATCTCTGGAGTGCCTTTGTGAATATGAAACAGAGCGTAAACAGCGATATTGATCATAATGGCAGCGGTTATTCCGAAAACTCTCCAGCAGGAAAAGAAAAAGAAACCTCTCAAGAGCGTTTCATATGCCGACAAATAAATCAGCCAGGTTACCGCACTGGCGGTCAGCCATGAAATATTCCAGCAGGACAACCTGATTTGGGGATAAGTCTTCTGAATGGATGGCCGTTTGCCGCTCAATATGCCTATGGGAAGCATAACCGCCGCAAAAGCAAGCATTCCCCCTAAGCTGGCTTGAATATGCTCAAAGCTGATTCCGTATTCAGATAAAGAACGGCTGCTTGCCGACAGCATAACGACCACAGGAACGACCCCGTAAAGCAGGGATCCTATTCCCCGCTGATATATCACCATTCGGATTTCAGGCTTATCCTTTTTGGACAGCAATGAATAAAAGGGCTTGATTAAGGAAGATTGGGTTAGAAAATAATAGCCCCCATATCCGCAGCTTGTCAGTAAGGCTGCTAGGATAAACTCCTTATACACAATCACCTCTCCGGTCGTTTTTACCCCGGCCTGATGCTGAGAGACTCCGGAAAAAATTCAACGATATGAATCAAGCCATTGCCTGCTGGGCCGATGCGAGGTCCAATTTCAGTTCATCCCTGACTTTGGAAAAGGCGGAAATAGTGCTTTGGATTTCTTCATCAGAATGAGACGCTGTGGGAATCATCCGGAAAAGAATGATACCTTTTGGGACCACGGGATACATAACTCCGGTGATGAAAATCCCCAGCTCCCGCAGTCTTCTGATGATGGTCATTGCGATGTTAAGATCACCTGCGGGCACATAAACCGGAGTTATGGGCGATGCGCCGCCCCCGACGATATAACCCAGCTCCTGCAGTCCTTCTTTCAGCTTGGCTGCGTTCTCAAACATTTTTTTTCGCAACTGATCCCCATTGCACACCATTTCTAGAGTCTTTTTGAGAACTTCCACATAAACCATCGGAAGGCTTTTAGCAAAAACCTGGGTGCGGGCATTATACCGGATCCAGTCGATGATTGCGTTGTCACCGGCTGATACGCCTCCGATAGACGCAAATGCTTTTGCGAATGTTCCAAAATAGATGTCCACTTTATCCTGTACATCAAAATAGGAAGCAGTTCCCTGGCCGTGTTCTCCCATGACCCCGAATCCATGCGCATCATCGATGAACAGCCGGGCACCATATTTTTCTTTCAGTTCACATATATTCGGCAGGTCAGCCAGGTCTCCCCGCATGCCGAATACACCTTCAGTGACAATGAGAATGCCGCCCTTACGGTCGCGGTTGATGCGTTTCAGGTGGCTTTCCAGGCTGTCCATATCATTATGCCGGAAGGCTCTGAATTTTCCAGGTGCTAAAAAAGTACCGTCCAGCATGGATGCATGCGACAGTTTATCGATCACGATGGTGTCATTTTTAGCCACCAGAGATGCAATTGTCCCAAGCACCCCAAGATAACCATAGTTGAATAAAATGGCGGATTCCTTACCTGCGTAATCCGCCAACTGAGCCTCCAGCTGTTTGTGATATCTGGTGTTTCCGGTCATCATACGTGAACCCATAGGAGCACTGGTTCCATACCGCTGAGCAGCCAATACCGATTCATTTTTGAGCTCCTGGTTTTCAGCAAGACCCAGGTAGTTGTTGATTGACCATTGGATACATTCCTTGTTATCGAAAGTCATCTTGGTGCCGGGAAGCGGTTCCAACAATGGCCGGGTATAGAAAAAATCATCCTGAGCACGAAACATGCCGAAATATCCGCCGTCTCCGTAACATTTGTCAAAGAGGTCCATGCAAAATCTCCCTTACTCGGTTGATGTCATTATGCTTAAAGATATCATTATGAGGAAAACATTTATATCAAAGCTGATGATTTTAGTCAAATTGGCACACGAAGAATTAATGCGGTTTCGCTGTTCGCCTAGCCTTACAATAGCGTGCCTGGTATATTCACGGGCCGGGACAACGCTTACAAGAAAAGACGGTTCCGTTTATTTTATATCTGCTGCGATATGTTTTTCAGATATGAGTTT
>CAYRTV010000336.1:0-3445 GCA_964427225.1 uncultured Eubacteriales bacterium | reverse complement strand
GCAAAACTGAGTATACAATAATCATATTCCGCCACTATACAAAATTTTGACTACGCTGTCGACTTCAACACCGGATGGAATATGGGGCTTTCCTCTGGAATGAAGAATCGTCCCGCTTAGGTGTTTATTTTTTTCATGATTTTTGATATGATTTACAATGATTTTGTGAAATATGTCTGTATTTACAATAAAATCCGGAAAAACCGGTATTGGTCAATTCGACAGGAGGTTATAATTCTGAAATGACTGAAGAAGAAACTAAAAAAGCTGAGGATAAGCAAGAAGAGCAAAAAGACGAAGAAAAAGCACAGCCCAAAGAGTCTGAAACTAAAACCGAAAAAGAAGAAAAAAAAGAACC
The DNA here is from genome assembly GCA_964427225.1 of uncultured Eubacteriales bacterium. Lineage (GTDB taxonomy): Bacteria > Acidobacteriota > Aminicenantia > Aminicenantales > Aminicenantaceae > CAYRTV01. The sequence goes on along the minus strand of CAYRTV010000336.1, from coordinate 3,087 downwards.
GGAAGTCAAAGAAGAGAAAAAAACAGAAGAAAAAGAAACAGAAAAGGAAACTCCAGCTGAGTCCGCCGCTCCGGTAAAAAAGAAGATCAATAAAATGACTCTTGCCGAAATTGAGGCAAAGCTCAAAGAAATCAAGGAAACTATGGGGGGATGGGACTCAAAATATGCCCGTCATCTTCTGAAAAGAAAAAATTTACTGTCATCCGACAAATCAGAATAAATTCACTGAGTTATGGAGGAACTTCTGTCAAGAATTTACATTATCCCGACTTTTTGATACCATTAGAATTTAATTTAAATGATTTTTAAATCAATGTTTTAATGCATACAAGCTTAAAAACACCCATATTTATGAAGGGATCTATATTAAGCCTGAATGGCAGATGGGAGTTACATCTCTTACTCCCATGAAATTCAGGTTTATAATTTAGATCTAAAAAGGAGAACAATTCGTGCTGAACAAAGAGGAAAAAAACAAAATCATAGAAGGAAACCGGGTCCATCCCAATGATTCGGGATCACCTGAAGTTCAAGTCGCTATCATCACCAATCGGATCAACTATCTGACTGAACATTTTTCCAAACATAAACAGGACCATCACTCTAAAAGAGGATTAATGAAATTAGTCGGACAGCGGAAAAGACTGCTGCATTATTTGAAAAAAAACGATCCAAAACGCTATGAAAATCTCATTAAGAGGTTAGAACTTAGAAAATAGGATTAAAGGCATATTTAAAACCATGACAAATAAGAATATTAAAATTGAACTTGCGGGACGGCCTCTCGAAATTGAATTAAAAAAATGGGGCCGCCAAGCCGATGGTTCCGTCTTGATTCGCTACGGTGATACGGTTATGTTCGTATCCGCCTGCTCAAAACGCGAAGCCCAGGAAGGACGTGCTTTTCTCCCGCTTATCGTTGATTATCGGGAAAACACATATGCATCCGGAAAAATTCCGGGAGGCTTTTTCAAGAGGGAGGGGCGTCCGTCTGAAGCTGAAATACTGATAAGCCGCTTGATCGACCGCCCCATCAGATCTTTATTTCCCGATGATTATTATCATGAAACCCAGGTCGTAGCCCTTCTGCTTTCTGCTGACATTGAAAATGAACCCGATGCCTTAGGGCTCATCGGCGCCTCGACCGCATTGTATTTTTCGGATATTCCTTTTACCACTCCCATCGGGGCTGTGAAAGTCGGCCTTATCGATAACCAATTGGTGGTTAATCCGCCTAAGAGCGAAATAGACAAAAGCCCTCTGAATATGATTGTGGTCGGAACCGAAGAGGGAATTGTCGTTATCGAAGCCGACACGCAGGAGATCGATGAAGAAACCATTGTCAAAGCCTGTGAAATCGCACAGGAACCCATCAAAAAAATCATTCAGGCCCAAAAGGATCTATATCAGCAACTTCAGATAAAAAAACGGGAATATACCGTTCCTGAAATGAATCAGAATCTGATGGGAAAAGTCGAACAAATAATAAATCCGATGCTGTCCGAGATGATTTTCGCCTCCAGTCAATCCGAAAGAAAGTCCAAAACGAAGGCTCTGGAAGATGCGGTGATGGCCGAAATTCCCGAAGAAAACGAGGAGGAACGCAGAGAAGCCAAAGATATGATCAACTCCCTGCTCAAGAAGAAAGTCAGGGAAATCATTCTTAATGAACAAAAACGCCCGGATGGACGGGCACCGGATGACATCCGGGACATTCATATTGAAACCGGCATGCTCCCCCGCACACACGGCTCAGCCATTTTCACACGGGGCGAAACCCAAGCCTTGGCCACAGTAACGCTCGGAACTTTTGAAGACACCCAAACTGTTGATGCTTTAGGCGAGGAAAGTGAAAAGCGGTTTATGCTCCATTATAATTTTCCTCCTTTCAGTGTCGGAGAAGTTCAGTTTCTGCGCGGCCCCGGCCGGCGGGAAATCGGTCATGGAGCCCTGGCGGAAAAATCCATCCGCCGGTCCATTCCCACTGACGAAGGTGAGTTTCCTTACACCATCCGCTGTGTAACCGATGTCCTCGAATCTAACGGCTCTTCCTCGATGGCCTCTGTCTGCGGCGGCGTTTTAGCTCTTATGGACGCCGGCGTCCCCTTGACCATGACCGTTGCCGGAATAGCTGTCGGTTTGGTTACGGAAAACGACCAGTATACTTTGCTGACGGATATCGCCGGCTATGAAGATTATTTCGGGGATATGGACCTGAAAGTCGCCGGTACGGAAAGCGGCATCACAGCTATTCAGATGGACTTGAAAGTTCCGTCCATTTCATTGGATATTTTACGAGAGGGTCTCCAAAAAGCCCGGAATGCCCGTTTGCAAGTCCTGGAAAAAATGAAGGCGGCTCTTCCTGAGCCCCGGACCGACATTTCTATTTACGCCCCCCGAATTGTTAATGTATTTATCAATCCGGAGAAAGTCGGCGCCGTCATTGGCCCATCCGGTAAGGTCATTAAGGGAATCGTTGCTGAAACGGGAGTTAAAATGGATGTGGAAGAAGGCGGTAAAATCACCATTGCCTCCCCGGATATGGAAGCTGTTAAGAAAGCCGAACAGATGATCAAAGACATTACCGAAGAAGCGGAAGTTGGTAAAATCTATGAAGGAAAAGTGGTTAGGCTGGAAGATTATGGTGCATTCATTCAAATTCTTCCCAATGCGGATGGATTACTGCACATTTCGGAAGTTTCCCATGAACATACCCGTAACATTCGGGATGTGATGAAACTGGGGCAAACGGTTCGAGTCAAAGTTATTTCCATCGATGACAACAACCGGATCCGGCTCAGCAAAAAAGCCATCGAACGCAATTCCTCCGACAGCAGCCGCGACGACAGAAAATATGATAATAGGTCCGATCGCCGTTCTGACCAGCGTGATAAAAAGCAGTTCGGCCGGAAAGAGCGATCTCCGGATAAGGGTTATTCCAAAAAAAATCGCTCGTAGGCATGCATAAAAGAGAAAACCGGCATTATGCAACCGGAGGCTTAGTCACGTTGTTATATCAATGTATGCGGTGTAACTTCAGCAGTTAAATCTGCTGTCCCGGATGCAGGAAAAGAATCATGTTTAGGA
>CAYRTV010000335.1:0-3483 GCA_964427225.1 uncultured Eubacteriales bacterium | reverse complement strand
TATCCGAGCTCTCCCCTGATCCGCCTCCCGCAACCGACCGGAGTGAAGAACGGACGGAATTCAATTACGGGTCAAGATGAGCACAGGAGGAAAAATGCATGGTAAACGGCGTATCCCGGCAGCCGCTGTTTCTGTTCTGGTGTTATTCCTATTGGGATGCCAAACGCAGCGGCAGCCGGACTATCCCGAAACGGAAACTCTCGCTGCATCCGATGGAGCGGAGATTCACTACCGGATCACTGGAGTTGGAAATTTTACTTTGGTGATGGTGCATGATTGGTGCTGCGACATGACTTACTGGAAACATCAGGTTCCGGCCTTCTCATCCGGATACAAAGTGGTGACCATTGATCTGGCCGGGCACGGGCGTTCCGGGACAGCCGGACGTACCGATTGGACGGTGGCCGCGTTTGCCGATGATGTGGTTAAAGTCATTAGACGCACCGGTGCAGAGAACATCATTTTGATTGGACATGGATTAGGCGGCCCGGTGATTTTAGAGGCGGCGGCCATGCTGCCGGAACGTGTTATCGGCGTGGTCGGAGTGGATACTTTCAAGGACCATTTTATGCAGAACTATCCCCCGGGACAAATTGATTACATCCTGCAGCCTTGGCGGGAAGGTTTTTATACCCGCATGCGGGAATATGTAGTGGAAACGCTTTTTCCCGATCAGGTGGATGAAGAGCTGAAAAAAACAATTTTGCTCGACATGCTCGCTTGTGAATCGTATCCCGCTCTGGATATACTTGAAAACTGGCTGACCTATGACGGCAGTCGGGGTTTTGCCGCGGTGGATGACCCCATCCATGCCATAAATTCAAAATTAAGGCCGGCCGCATATAATGTCGCGGAAGAACATGCGGACTCTTTTTCTTATATTTATCAGTCCCGGGCCGGACATTTTCCTATGCTGGAAAATCCGGATTTCTTCAACCGGATTTTAGTCGGAATCCTGGAAGAAATCATAATGGAGATGTACCAGCGGGGATGATGGTTATGTCAAGCGAGCGGCGCAATTTACTTTTCACGGGGATAAAATACCAGCGCTTTGTTTTAGGCGCATGATTCTCTGATAGGACAAAGTGACGCTTTCCTCGGAAAGCCTCCCCTTTAGAACTGCTTGCAGTAAAGCATCGCGGGCCTTATATGCCGCCTCAGGGTCATATTTGCGGCCGTTATTGGAGATGGCCAGAAGATCACAGCCGGCCTGTGCGGCCTGGACGACAGCATCGGAAAAGGAGTAATGATTCAGTATTGCTCCCATATGCAGGTCATCGGATATCACCACCCCGGAGTAATTCCATTGTTCCCTTAATATCTTTTGAATAAACCGAGGAGAGAGGGTTGCCGGATATTCCGGATCAATGTTTCTATTCATGACATGGGCAGTCATTACGGCGTCGGCCAAACCGGTCATAATGATTTTCTTAAAGGGAATATATTCTTGTTTTGTAAAGGTATCTGTAATATCCGTCAATCCTAGGTGGCTGTCTTCGCAAGAGCCGCCGTGACCGGGGAAATGTTTTATCGCGGTCAGAACCTTATAGCCGCGGTGGGCTGAGATGAAAGCCCGGGCGTATTCCACCACCTTTTCAGGGTCGGATGAGAAGGATCTCCCTAATCCGCCGATGACCGGATTATCCGGGTTAACATTGACATCCACTACCGGGGCCAGGTTCAGGTTGACACCGGCTGCGGCCAGTTGAGCGGCCAGTTTGCGATAGATACCGCTCAATTCTGCGGTTTTTGCTTTCCCGGCTTCAGCCGCGCTGGGAATGTCAAGGAATCCATAGCGGGCCCGCAGGCGGTTGACCCGCCCGCCTTCGGCATCCACGGCAATCAGCAAGGGCGTTTGCGAAAGAGACTGCAGGCGGGCGGTCAGCTTCCGGATTTGCCGGGGGTTGATGATGTTTCGGGGGAAGGAGCCGGAAGGGACATCATAATCGAATAGGACAACACCTCCTATGGGGATATCCCGCAGTGTGCGGGCCGTTTCATGGCCGTCGGGAATTGCAGTTCCGCGGAATCCTATGAGCAGCATCTGGCTGACTTTTTCTTCCAGGGTGGGGGTGGCTTCTGCGGCGCAGAATAAACATAAAGAAGAGATAATGATAATAATCGTCCCGTAAATACACCATTTGGGAATCATGACGGTTTTATACCACATGGGGAAAGTTTGAGTCAAAAGAAAGGGCAGAAGGGGATATGCTACAATAGTGTTGAAATGAATAAGTATAAAAGACGCAGGTTCTTGCAAGATGGCCTGGCTATGACTGGGGCTATGGCTCTTTTTCAACCGGCCATCAACCTGAACGGGGCAGGTGACAGGATGAAGCCGGAAACCAATCACAAAGATTATCCTTCTTATTTGACACTTCTGAAAAGCGGAGAACTCAACCGCCGTGCGGATGAGCTGTATGCTCATTATGAAAATTGTTCCTTATGTCCCCGGGATTGCCGGGTCAATCGGCTGCGGGGAGAAAAAGGGAAATGCCAGGCTCCGGCGGAATTGAAAATCTCGAGTGCTTTTCCTCATTTTGGTGAAGAGACCCCCTTGGTCGGAAAGAAAGGATCAGGAACGATATTTTTATCCCATTGCGGACTCCGCTGTGTATACTGCCAGAACTATTCCATCAGTTTCGAGGGCGGAGGGGTTAAGGTTGCGGAGGAACGGGCGGCTGAATCTATGCTTAAATTGCAGGATATGGGCTGTCATAATATCAACCTGGTAACCCCTACTCACTATTTGCCCGGAATCCTGCGGGCCGTGGAAACCGCCGCCAAGCAAGGGCTGGAGATTCCCCTGGTTTATAATACGGGAGGATTTGAAAAACCGGATATATTGAAGTTTTTGGATGGGGTTGTGGATATCTATCTTCCGGATTTTAAATATACGGATCCCGCTGACGCCGCAGAGTATTCCAGTGAAGCATACAGTTACCCTTATTATGCCAAAGCGGCTTTTAAGGAAATGTACCGGCAAGTGGGCAATTTGCAGACCGACCGGTACGGCATTGCCCGGAGGGGATTGATGATCCGTCATTTGGTTCTTCCCAACGATAAAGCCGGAACTCAAGAAATGCTGGAGTTCGTCGCTGATGCATTGTCCACTGATTGTTACCTGAACATTATGCGGCAATACCGTCCCGAATACAGGGCTTCTGAATATCCGAAGATAAACCGGCGTATTAAACCGTCCGAATATGCCGCAGCCGTGAAGGCCGCTAAGAAACGCGGCTTTACTAATCTAGCTGGCTGACCGGCGCTTGATGGCGTTTTCACCAAAGCGGTCCTTGATTTCATCCAGAGCCGCCGCCAGGCGCTTTTTTCTTTCCATTTCCGGCTGAGCTTGGAAAAATAAATCCGGTTGTATTTCGAATTGAATTAAATTTGAGACTTGGACTCCAATCAGCCGCACGGGTTTATCAGCCGGATTCAAATCTCTGATTTTACCGGCGCAGGTACGGAAGACTTCTTCGG
>CAYRTV010000334.1:0-3485 GCA_964427225.1 uncultured Eubacteriales bacterium | reverse complement strand
CTTCTTTGGCCTCATCCGCAGTTTCACATTCAATAACCGCACAATGCGACAAAAATTCTTCCAAATCTTTGCGCAGTGCCGCCAATACTTCCCGCTGGTCTTCAACACAAATAATCGGAATTTTTTCCATCTTATCCCTCCACCGGCAATTTAACGGTAAATTCCGTCCTTCCCGGTTTGCTTTTTGCGGTTATATCGCCGCCGTATTCCGAGACAAGTCTTTCCACAATGGTTAAACCCAATCCCAGCCCGAATTCCAATCCCTTTTCCTTGGTGGTGAAGTTGGGCTGAAAAATTTTGGGAAAAATTTGGGAAGGAATGCCCGGGCCGTTATCAATGATGGAAACCCAAATAAATCCCTGCCCATATTTAGATTGAATAAATAATCTTCTTTTTTCCTGGTCGGCTGCAGCCATGCTTTCGACCGCATTCCGGATAAGATTGGTCCAAACCTGCACAAGCTCTCCGGGTGCCGCCGTCATAAGGGAAAGAGATTCCTTAAGATTCAGGGTCAAGTCCACCTTTCTCAACGGGCTTCCCAACAAGGATAAAGCTTCTTTTATTGAATTATTGACATCGATCCCCGGTTTTCGCTCAGCCTGGTGGGAGGCAAGGGCCTTGACCGATCGCACGACCGAAGACGCCAGACCGGATGCAATTTTCATGTCGTGGAATGTCGCTCCCAATTCCCAATACCGGTGTATTCGGGAAACATCTTTTTTTATGGTTTGCGGCGGCAACTTTTTCCGATCCCGGGCCTGCAGCTGAACCTCGGCGGCTTTCCTGGCCGTTTCTTCATCCAGGGACAACATCCGGGCGAACCGGCGTGACTGTTTCCGCAGCGCCCGGCTTGACACCCGTCCCTGCCGAAGACCCTGTTTAAAATATTTTTTTTGTTCAGGTGACTCAAGAATATCTTCCATCCGCAGAGATAACCACTGTGTATTCCGGTCTAACACCGAAATAGCATTATTAAGTTCATGAGAAATGCCGGCAGCCATTTGTCCCAGCGAAGCCATCTTTTTAGACTGAACCAGTTTTTTAAGCATCCGTTCCTTTTCAAAAGCAATCTGCTGCTCATGCTGCTGCCGGTGGGCAAGATTAGTGACCACAACCGACATAAACTGCTCAAATAAACTTGTCCCCCTGGATTTATCCATGACTGCCTGGTCCCGGGTAATATAGGCCAGGCTGCAGGTATCTTCGGCGACAACAGTAGCCAGGCTGGTAAAAGTGCGGGAAAAAAAACTGTACACACCCGCAAACATATTTTTGGATGCTTCAAAAAGTTTAAATTCCTTACCATCAGGATTCGCAACATAAGCAGCCAGAGTGCCGCTCAGGATCAAATACAGCCGGTCGTTATACCCTCCCTGGCGGACCAGTATATCCCCTTTCTTTAGAGTCAGCCGGCGCTCCGGATGAGAAAAATACGTTTTTTTTAGCCAGGGTAAGTCCTGTGTATAAAATGATATTGTCATAGGAATCCAATCCGGCTTAAAACATACAGCATCACATAGGTCATTCCAAGACCGATGATACCGAGTGCGGCTCCGGTTTTCAGCATCTCCCCCGTGCGGATTTCCCCGCTTCCGTATGCAATGGCGTTGGGAGGCGTGCTGATGGCTAAAGACATGCCCAGCGAGGCGGAGAAGGTTGCGCCCAGCAACAGCATTCTTTCTCCCCCCAATCCTGTCAGGGAGGGAAAAGAAACCGCTAAAGCCGCAAAAATCGGGAGTAAAAGATTAGCTGTAGCTGTATGTGACATAAAATTGGCCATAACAATGGTTACCAAAGTGGCGGACAAAACGACGACCATGGGAGATAATTCCGAGAAGGGAACCGTTTGCACGATATGGCGGGCCAGCCCGCTTTTTTCCAGTCCCAATCCCAAAGCGATCCCGCCTGCCATCAGCCAGAGAATATCCCATTGTATGCGTTTCAGGTCCTGGGCGGTGATGATCCGGGTGGACGTGAAAACAGCAACCGGTACCATTGCGACAATATAGGCATTCATGCCGTGGAGAAAATCAAACATCCATAATAAAATCGTCACAATAAAAGTGATGTAAACCACTATCGCTTTTGGACTTTTTCTGAATCCGGTTTGATATTCAATGCGAATGTGAGCAGTGCTGGAAGGAAAAAGCCGGGATATCAACAGCCATGCGGCTAATAAAAGCACAATCACAAAGGGAACGGCAAAGCTCATCCAGGTCCCGAAGCCGATTTGATTCGGGCCGGTCAAGTATTTCAAGGCAATGGCATTAGGCGGGGTTCCAATCGGCGTGCCGATTCCGCCGATATTGGCTGCAAAAGGGACAGCCAGGGCTAGTGCTGTCCGTCCTCTGTCCTCGGCGGGGATTTTATTGAGGATTGGAGCGAGAATGGCAAACATCATCGCGGTAGTGGCCGTATTGCTCATAAACATCGAGAAAACAGCTGTTACCAGCATGAGCCCGAACATTACAGTCAAGAACCGGTTCCCAAATGGCCTAAGCACCCATTTGGTCAAGTTGAGATCCAATTGATATTTAGCAGCGGCCATTGCCAGAAAAAATCCACCCAGAAAAAGCATGATAACCGGAGAAGCGAATGTCGACATAATATCCGGATAAGGAATGACTTCTCCAAAATCCGGGGAGGGACCAGCAGCTTGAAAAAGCACAAAGCTTTTATCCGAAACCATGATAAGCTCTAAGAATATTACCAGCACGGATGTCGCAAAGATCGGAATCGGCTCCAGCAGCCAAAAAAAGGCGGCGGTGAAAAAAATGACCAGAACGCGATGCTCTATGACAGTCAACCCCGGAACCGGAATCCAGCTGCGGGGAACGGCATAAATCAAAACCGGAATGCCTGCGGCAACCAGCCATCGGATTTTATTTTTTATACGCGTATCCATCTCTTCTTCCGGTAACAAAATATTCTCATATTTTCGTGAGTCTTGTCTACCTGAGAAAAAATGCAGGCTCCAATCCGGTTTATGAACGGGCAAGCTTGATATTGTGATGAGCTTGACATAGAATTGGCTAACCGAATTATTCATGATTAAGCCGATGTTATTTGATCAAGTCAAAAATGCATTCCAACAAAATTTTCCCGGATCTCCGCTGCTGGTCCTTTCTCCGGGAAGAGTGAATCTGATCGGAGAACATACCGATTATAATGAGGGATTTGTCCTGCCTGCCGCGATTGATAAATCCATTTATATGGCTGTGGGGGAAAATAACCAGTCCCTTTGCCGGCTCCACAGTCTGGACATGGATTCTACCGTCGAAGTCCCGGTCGCTTCTATCCGGCGCAGCGACAAATCCTGGGCGAATTACCTGCTGGGAATAGTCGTTAAACTTCAGCAGGCCGGATATTCCGTTTCCGGATTTGATTGCACGTTCACCGGAGATATTCCCATAGGGGCGGGTTTGTCCTCTTCCGCAGCCATAACCGCCGGTCTCGGTTATGACCTGGACCCCTTATTTCACCTT
>CAYRTV010000333.1:0-3487 GCA_964427225.1 uncultured Eubacteriales bacterium | reverse complement strand
GCCATGCCCAATAAGCTGCCGGGCATGGGAACGGGAATGAGCGAATCCGGTTAATGTCAGGATATTGTCCAGACGCTTTTCAAGCAAAGATAAAAGATTTTCTCCGGTCACACCTTTCTTCCGGTCTGCCCGGGTAAAGAAAAGGTGAAACTGCCTCTCACTCATCCCATAATACCTCTTAAGTTTTTGTTTTTCCCGCAACTGGATACCGTAGCCTAGAATTCTCCGCCGGGCGCGTCCATGCTCACCCGGAGGATACGGCCTTCTCTCAACTGGACACTTATCAGTCAAGCATTTATGCCCCTTGAGAAAGAGTTTTGTTTTTTCAACTCTGCAAAATCTGCAAATTCGTTCTCTATTTCTTGCCATCCTTATCTCCTTAAATTAAACCCGGCGTCTTTTTCTCTGACGGCATCCATTATGGGGGATTGGGGTCACATCTCTGATTGATTTTATCTCCAATCCGGCGGCCTGCAAGGAACGAATCGCCGATTCCCGTCCGGCACCAGGCCCCTTTACCTTCACATCCACGTAGCGGACCCCGCTATCCTGAGCTTTATCCCCGACTTCTTTAGCAGCGATTTGAGCAGCAAATGGAGTCCCCTTACGTGCTCCTTTAAATCCCGCCGTTCCAGCGCTTCCCCAGCAAACCGTATTTCCTTGCTTATCGGAAATCGAAATGATGGTGTTATTAAAAGTTGATTGAATATCCGCCGTTCCATATCCAATATCTTTTTTGACCTTCTTCTTTTTTGTTTTTCTTTTTGGCTTGGGCATCTAATTCTCCTATTTCTTTATCCTGCGGCCTTGCGGGCCCTTCCGTGTTCTGGCATTGGTTTTGGTTCGCTGTCCCCGCACCGGAAGCCTTCTTTTGTGACGGAGACCCCGGTAGGATCCAATATCCATAAGGCGTTTAATATCACCTTGGATCTCTTTCCTTAAATCACCTTCTATCTTTTCTCTTTTTTCGATAATCTGACGGATTTTATTGATTTCTTCTTCACTGAGGTCTTTGACCCGCTTATCCTTATCAATATTGACTTCTTCCAAAATCCGGTTGGATTTAGACCGTCCGATTCCAAAAATATAGGTCAGGCCGATTTCAATTCTTTTTTCATTGGGAAGCGTAATTCCTGCTATTCTTGCCATTTTAACCTCATTTATCCTTGTTTTTGTTTATGCTTTGGATTCGTACAGATTATCCTTAAAATTCCATTCCGTTTGATAATCCGGCAATTGCGACACATTTTCTTTATTGATGATCTTACTTTCATGGCATTATCCTCTTATTTAAATCTATATACTATTCTTCCTTTTGTGAGATCATAAGGCGACAGTTCCACCATCACCCGGTCTCCAGGTAAAATCCGAATGAAATATTTGCGCATTTTCCCAGAAATATGTGCCAAGATCAGATGCTTATTGGCTAATTCAACCTTAAACATCGCATTCGGCAGTGTCTCGATAACGGTTCCTTCCGTTTCGAAAACATCCTTTTTAGGCATGTTTTGACTCCTTTATTCCTGCAAATTCCGTATCCGAAATGCTTAAAATTTCGGGGCCCTCTGCTGTAACCGCAATAGTATGTTCATAGTGGGCGGACAAGCTCCCATCTTTTGTGACAGCCGTCCAATTGTCCCGCATGATTTCGACCTCCCAATTCCCAACTGAGATCATTGGTTCGATAGCCAGCACCATTCCCGGTTTTATTTTCGGCCCCTGGCCGGGTGCTCCATAATTTGGGATTTGAGGTTCTTCGTGCAGGGAATAACCAATGCCGTGTCCAACAAAATTTCGAATGACATTGAAGCCGTTCTTTTCAACATATTCCTGCACCGCAGCCGATATGTCCGAAATTCTGTTTCCCGCTGCAGCCTGCTTGATACCTCGAAATAAACTTTCCTTCACGGTCTCAATCAACCGAGCTGCCGTTCCGCTGATATCTCCAACGGGAACAGTCACTGCGGCATCACCATAAAATCCGTTTAAAACCACACCGAAATCAATGCTTAATATATCTCCATTCTTGAGCACTCGCGAAGATGGAATCCCGTGTACAATTTCCTCATTGACGGATGTGCATAAAGAAGCCGGATAACCGCGGTAACCCTTGAATGCCGGTACGGCACCCATTTCACGGGCACGTTTTTCCGCATAACGATCCAATTCCAGAGTAGTTATTCCAGGTTTGGCCTTTCGGGTCACCTCGGCCAAAACTTGCGCAACAATCCGGTTGCTGCAGGACATTTCCCGGATTTCATCTTTGCTTTTATAAATAATCATAATGATCTTTCTATGCCATTTATTCGTTTTTCTAAGTTCTTCTTTATACGCAAGAAGACGGTATCAATGCTTCCATTCCCGTCTATAGCTTGATACACACCTTTCTCCTTATAATACTCCATTAAGATTTCCGTCTGCTGTCGATATACATCCAGGCGGTTCTCAATCACTTCCGGGCGGTCATCATCCCGCTGCATCAATCTTCCGCCGCAGTTATCGCAAATGTCCGGATCAGCAGGCGGATTTTGCTTCAAATTATAGACAGCTCCGCATTTTGGGCAGGTCCGCCTCGCAGTTAACCGGTCAATCACTTCCCGGTCATCGACCTGAATCTCAAGGGCTAGCTCGTCCCGTTCCGGTTCCATTCTCTCCAAGGCCTGTGCCTGCGCCGTATTTCTCGGAAATCCATCTAAAATATATCCTTTTTCAGAATACTCCGCCTTAATTCTTTCCTCTATTAATCCAATCACAATATCATCATTGACAAGTTCGCCCTTGTCCATGGCCGCCTTAGCGCGCCGGCCAAAATCAGTTCCTTTCGCAACCGCTTCCCGCAAGAGCTCCCCGGTTGAAAACCGCGGAATGCCGTAGGCTGCTGCGATGCGTTCTCCTTGAGTGCCTTTCCCGCTTCCGGGAGGACCAAGCAGGATAATTCTCATCAGCGCCGCCCTTTCATGCGGCCTCTCCGCATGAATCCGTCATAATGGCGCATGACCAATTGCGCTTCAACTTGCTGCAGCGTATCCATGGCCACTCCAACCACAATTAAAATTGAGGTGCCGCCAAAATAAAAATCCACATTCAATCCCTGAGTAAACCATTCCGGAAGGTTTTGGTCCAAGAAGTTGCCGATCAACGGAATCGGCTGAACATTGAATCCGGTCATTAATATTTCCGGCAGAATGGCAACCGCAGCCAAATAAACCGCTCCTACCAGTGTCAGCCGCGACAGCACCCCGTCGATATAATCCGCTGTATTTTTTCCCGGCCTGATTCCCGGAATAAACCCGCCGTATTTGCGTAAATTATCCGCCACATCGGATGGATTAAAAATAATGGAAACATAAAAATAGGTAAAAAAGATAATCGCCGCGACATAAAAAAGATTATACAGCGGCATTCCCATAGCAAACTGCTCAGCCAATGACTGCATAAAAGGAATTTGAATCATGATCCAGATTGTACATAATTACAAAATAGCTGT
>CAYRTV010000332.1:0-3518 GCA_964427225.1 uncultured Eubacteriales bacterium | reverse complement strand
GGAGCCGGCGTCTTCTTCCTGTTTCGGGACCAGGTCCCAAGTAGTGCAATGGATGCCGGCCTCAAGGGAACCCGTCCATGTCCAGACAATATTGTTATCGCCGTCATGGACAGTCACTTTGACGGGAGCGGCTTCAGGCAGGTACGTGTAAATATTCGCTTCCTCCCGTGTTTCTAAGGCCCAGTCCCGGGCATAATCCCGCTGCTGCGGCAGCACAGCGTCACGAATAGGGAAAAGAAACGGTGAGTCACCTAATTTTTCAGCTTTAACCATTTGGACCGGCAGGACGTCAAAAACAAATGCACTGCGTCCATGGGTACCGATTACTAATTTATTGTCCCGGGGATGGACGCGCATGTCATGCACAGCGCAGGTCGGCAGGCGGGAGGAGAGGGCGTGCCATGACTGCCCCTGATTCAATGAAACATACACACCGCCGTGATCCGTACCAACATAGAGAATATTTTCAACCCGGGGGTCTTCCCTGACGACATTGACCGGTTCATCCGGCAGTACGGAGCCTATATCTTTCCAGGTTGCCCCATAATCATCCGACTTGTAAATATATGTTGTGAAATCATCCTCTCTGTAGCCGGTAAAGGACACGTACACCCGGCCGGGGGCATGCGGCGACGCCTCCACCCGGCTGACCCATTTCTCTGGAAGCTCCTGATCTATACGTGTCCAAGTATGGCCGTCGTTTTTGGTGACATGGAGGCATCCGTCATCGGTTCCTACATAGAGTAATCCCGGTTGAAGGCGGGACTCAGACATCATCGTGATTGTCCCATAAGGAACGTTTCCTTGTTTTTCCGTGTCCGGCTGTGAAGTCAGGTCAGGACTGATCCGGTGCCATGTGTCTCCGCGGTCTAAAGATTTGAACATTTTATTGGTGCCGCAATACAAGGTTAATGGATTGTGATGGGAAATGATAAAGGGCGTCATCCAATTAAAGCGAAGGTCCGGTTTGTCCGCTTCCGGATGGGGTCGTATGGATACGGTTTTCCCGGTTTTCATGTTTTTCCGCTTCATAGCGCCGAACTGCTGTTCATAATAAAAAATATCGGGATCAAGTTGGTCGCGATAAGTGAAGTAAGAATCTCCGCCTCCCCAGAGATCAATCCAGACATGCCGCCAGGGGTCTTCAATCCCGAATTCCAATTCCTGGTTATGCGGCCCGTAGAGGGCGGCATCATCCTGCGTTCCGCCGTAAATAAGAAATGGATCCCGGTTGTCCAGGGAAATGGCATAGAATTCCGCAATGGGGAGATTATTCACATGCAGCCAGGAACGGCAGCGGTCACGGGTAATATAGAGGCCGCCGTCATTTCCCAGCAGAATGCGGTCCGGATTGAGGGGATCGATCCACATATCATGATGATCCAAATGCAGAGCCCGGGTGCTGTGATAGTTTAGATGGGATACGACGCCGCCCAGCCTGCGGAAGTTTTGCCCGCCGTCTCTGGATCTCATAAGATTGACTCCCAGGACATATATCACATCTTCATCTTCAGGTGATACCCGAATATCGCCGAATGAATAGTTTACACCGGCGTTGAGTTTGCCTTGATTGACTTTTCCCCAGGTTTCTCCGCGGTCGGCGGAGCGGTAAACTTCTCCTCCAATTTTTCCGGCTGACTGCCCTTCTTCATTTTTCAGTTCTTTTTGATTGTCGAGGACAGCATAGACAACACCGGGATTGGACCGGGCTATATCCAGCCCGATGCGACCGACAAATTCACCGGCAGGGAATCCTCTCTTAAGCCGGGTCCAGGTATTTCCTCCATCCGAAGTTTTATAGATCCCGCTGCCTTCGCCGCTGACGACGTTATTCCAGGCCTTTCGGTCACGCTCCCAGGCAGCAGCGTAGACGGTTTGCGGATCGGACGGGTCAATCACAACCTCCGTAAAACCGACTTTGTCTGATATATAAAGGGATTTATCCCAGGATTCACCGCCATCTGTGGTTTTATACAGCCCTCTTTCCGGATTGAAGGTATAGTTATGCCCCAGTGCCGCTACATATACGATGTCAGGATTTTCAGGATGGATGGCGACCCGGCCGATATGATGAGTTTCAGTCAGGCCTTTATGCTGCCAGGTTTCGCCGCCGTCTGTGGATTTATAAACACCGGTTCCGGCAAAGGAACTGCGGGCCATAAGATTTTCTCCGGTGCCCGCCCAGACAATATCCGGATTGGAAGGGGCGATATCAATATCTCCGATGGTGAATGTTTCATGATGCTCAAAAACCGGTTTCCATGTGACTCCGTTGTTGACTGTTTTCCATATATTCCCGGCTCCGGCTCCCACAAATATAATGGAGGAATTTCCCGGTAAAGAAGCGATGGTTTCAATGCGCCCTCCCTGCAGTTTGGGCCCCGCCGCCTGCCAGGGCATGTTGCGGAAGGGGGATTCTTTTTCCATTTTTTCATGCTGTTCCCAGGACTGCATCCGGGCGGCGGCTGAGGTGCCGGTATTATTGCTTTGTTCCTGAACCGGTTCTGAATACAAGCCGAATGCCGTACTTAGTCCGATGCACAGTAGAAGAATCCAATATTGTTTCATTCACCGCTCCTTTGATTTTCTTTGCTGCCGATAAAATCCGGTCTGCAATCGATTCCAGCCGGCAATTTGTCTTTTTTTGATGTCTAATATATCATAAATTGGAGTTAAAAAAAATCCGGCAAGGAGTTCCCATGAAAAGAGCAGCTATTTGGATATTTCTTGTGATAGCCGCAATCGGATCAGGACCTGCGGCAGCCGCCTTGGAACAGGCGGCCTCCATCTTAACTTTGGAACGCATTCATTCTTCTGATGAATTTGCGGTCAACCGGTTTGGACCGGCCCGCTGGCTGGGACATAAACCCGGCTACACAACTCTGGAAAAATCAGCCACTATGAACAAGGGGAGGGATATTATTTGGTATGAGCCGGAAAGCGGGGACAGAAAGATCCTGGTTACGGCGGAAGACCTGGTACCCGCCGGCGCTCAAGATCCCTTGGAGATTGATAACTACCATTGGTCGGAAGACGGAACCAAACTGTTGCTGTTCACCAATTCTCAAAGAGTATGGCGGCAGAACACCCGGGGCGATTACTGGGTGCTGAACTTAAACACCGGGGCTCTTCACCAGCTCGGAGGAGAAACCGAACCGGCAACGCTCATGTTCGCCAAATTTTCTCCGGATGGGAAAAAAGCCGGATATGTGCATCATAACGATATTTTTGTTGAAGATCTTGAGGATCAGCATATCGTCCGTTTGACTTGGGATGGATCGGAAACCATAATCAATGGGACATTCGACTGGGTTTATGAAGAGGAATTTTCCTTAAGAGACGGATTTCGCTGGAGTCCGGACAGCCGCCGGATTGCGTACTGGCAGCTGGATACGGAAGGCGTCAGAACATTCACCATGGTGAATTATACCGATAGTCTCTACCCGGAATTAACAACATTTAAATATCCTAAAGTCGGGACCACCAACTCCGCCTGCCGGGTTGGAGTAGTGGATGCC
>CAYRTV010000331.1:0-3545 GCA_964427225.1 uncultured Eubacteriales bacterium | reverse complement strand
CCAAGTGTCCGGGGCCGCTTCTGAGGTTTTAGACCGTCTGGAAAAGGGCGAAATTACATTCGAGCAAGCGATGGAGGAGTTGTCATGATACCGCCGCTTTTTATTGGGTTTCGTGTTAAGGACAAGCAGCATAACATTCGGCTTTGGTTTCCGTTATTTATTTTTGGTTTGATTCTCTTACCCTTTATATTGCTGGCGGTGGTATTTATGCTTTTTATTTCCATTTTTATTTCCAGCCGGTCAAGGAACCGAATATGGGGTATCGCCTATTCCGTCTATATCATCATGTCTCAATTTAAACATCTGTATATTGAAGTCAAACATCAAGAATCGGATGTTTTAATCCGTTTTATCTAAGGAGAAAAAAATGAATGAAGAAAGAAAAAAAATCTTAAGCATGGTTCAGGAAGGAAAAATCACCGCTGAGGAAGCAGATAAGCTGTTGGAAAAATTGAAAAATGCTGACATAAACATGTCGGAAACTAAAGACAATGTCCTGCCAAAATATCTTTATGTCAAGGTCGATCCCAAGAAAGGAGCCGGTAATGAACACGGCAGGGTTCGAGTCCGCGTCCCTCTCTCCCTGGTGAAAGCGGGCATGAATATCGCTTCCCTGATGCCTAAAGATGTACATGACAAAATCGACCACGCCATGCATGAGAAGGGCATGAAATTTGATCTATCCGAATTGAAGCCGGAAAATATCGACCAGCTGATGCTGGCCTTAAAAGAGCTGCAAGTGGATGTTGACAGCGATAAGGAAACTGTAAAAGTTTACTGCGAGTAGATCTACGGCCCTTTAATCATAATCTTAAATGTTTTTTTCGTTTCCACAGGAATCCATACGACAAGGTCATCGCAATCCAAATGCCTGATTCTGCCGACCCTGATTTTCTTTTCTTTAGTCAGCGCATTTTCTTCCAATTCAATATCTGCTCCGTCTGCCCCCCACTTTTTTATAATGAAACAGAGATTGACCAGGGGATTTTCCGGACCGGCTTGAAGAGTCATATTCAGAGGAGAGGCTGCTCCTGAAACAGTTCGCTCTAAAATGTAGGCCCTCTGACCGGAATCATATCCTAAATACTCAACATCCTCCCCTTTCACGTTCAGTTCAGGCGGATAGCTCCATGATTTAGCCAAATCCAGAAGGGTTTCCGGAGCCTGATTGATCATCCCATAAATGGAATTCGCCCATTTCTGCCCATCTTCTGCCGTGTGGATAACCGGACTGGAATAGGCAATGGAAAAACTCATCGCCCGGTCCGGCGCCTGAGCGAAGCGCCCGTCGGAATTGACCTGGCAGACGGGCCAATGATTATACGCCGGGAAGCGGGAAACGTCACCCCTGACCCTTCCGACATAGACCAGCATATCATTTCCGGGTTCAAAGATAATAAACGGTTTAAACTGCGATTTATAGTTTATCATCTGGATACTGGGATTTTCCGGCTCCAGGTTTTTAATAATACTCGGATCGACTGCCATATTTCTCCTCGCCCTGGTATCAGGGGAATCATCATCCGGCCAGGGGTATGTGTGCTGTTCTCCTCTTAAATTCAGCAGGGTAATGGCGTCATGGTTTAAAACTTCATCCGATTGCTGTCCGGGATGGCATAAAACGGAGGATTCCTGAATCTGAAGCCATGGAAAAGCGCGGCTTTCTTCAGGCGGATACCAGGAAATTTTCCTGACTCCGGTTCCATCAGGATAAAAAGTGTAATATTCATCCACCCACCAGGCCCATCCGGTCTTGCCTTCCGCAATCCATAAATGATCCCGGGAGCTGACCGGAGCATACCGCCAATGCACCACAGTTCGGGCGGAAGAATTCTCAATGATCCTCACATGGGAATACCGGCAATGGATATCCTGCATATGTTCGATACATCCTTCCTCGGGTGTGCCGGATTCAGCACTTTGATCGGCCATCCATAATCCGTTTTCGGATACCCAGGCCGGAGAATAACGGAGGCCCCGCCAAAAAACAACTTTAACCGGAGAATCGTCAAACCGCACCACCACATCCGGATGATCCGAAATGCGCCAAAGATCGTCCCATTCCTTATAATATTTTAATTTCGCATAATAAGCTCCGAACGTCCCCGGCCCATCCGCTCCGGAAGGCATGCGGCGGACCGCAAATTCAGGCTCGGGGATAGATTGATTGGATAGAGCATATCCAGGCAAGAACTCCGGTTTCAGTGCTTTATTGTAAACACTGATTTCATCAATGATCCCGTCCAGCGCATACCAGGACGGAATCGTCCCGGCTCCGTCCCCCACATAATGGGCCGGGCGGACCGGCGCTTGCGGCATACCGATACGAACGTCTTGACCCGGCGCGGCTGCCGGCGGTTCTGAGAAAACAATTTGGCCGGATTCCTTCCCATTAATGAATACCTTTAGGCCATGATCCGATTCATATATTCCCGCGACATGAACCCATTTTTTGAGCGGAAGAATATCATTCGATTTACACTTCCGCCAGGTAGTTTCAGTCTTCATATGCAGAACAATGTGTCCCCGTGCATCCACTCCGAAAAACCATCCGTTTTGTTCAGAGTCTGCTTGTGAAATAATCGGACACCAATTCCAGGGATAGGCACCTAAGGCAATCCAGGCTTCAACAGCAAATCCATCCTCAAGGTCAGGGGAAGAAGAAGGCGTGAAATGAATCCTGGTCGTGTAACCATCGCATTTCACTGCCCGCCCTGAAACCCCGGTCACAAGTGACCAATGTCCCTCAATTTCCGATTCTGTGCCGCTTATGATTTCATTGACAGAGTTTTCTTGAATTTCATCAAAATTCCACTTCCATACTAAAGAATCTTCACCTGAAAATACCGGTGCGCACAATGCAGCGCACACAATCAATATCAATAAAATCTTGTTCATGCATCCTCCTCCGATTCTCTATATCATATCAAAAATAAGCACCTACTTCCCAGCGCAATTTTATTGTACTGAATATAAGCCTCTGCTATGATGACTTCTTGGAGGTCAACATGAGTAAAACACTATTGTTTTTGGGTTTATTAATTGTCTTGGGCCTAACCCTTATGTCAGCTCAAGAGGAGATAGACAAGACCCTGAAACTTGAAGTCGGGGATCCTGAACTGAAAACGAAAACCATTCAAATCAAGGCGGGTCAGATTTATTCGGCAGAGACACAAGCCCCTATTACCTTTGACCAAATGATCGCAGAAATGGCCGGCAGCCGGTTTATATACGTTGGAGAATCTCATAACAATATGCGCATGCACGAAATCCAGCGTGAAATCACGGAAGCCTTATATAATCAAAATCCGGATTTGGCCATCGGCGTGGAAATGTTTGATGTCACCCGGCAGGAAGTCCTGAATAAATGGGGACTCGGCATACTTGCAGAGGAAGAATTTATTCAGGAAGCGGAATGGTATGTAACGTGGAATTTTAATTTTAATTATTATAAACCCATTTTTGATCTGGCTAAATCCAAAAAGATTCCCATTCATGCCTTAAACGCTCCCCGCAAAATCATTTCCAAAATTCGAATGCTGGGT
>CAYRTV010000330.1:0-3546 GCA_964427225.1 uncultured Eubacteriales bacterium | reverse complement strand
CATGCAGGACTGACTGGTTTAATCCCGCCACCAGTACACCTAGAATCCCCGCACAAGCTCCTGCGGACAGCGCTTTGAAAAAGGGGTCGGATGTATCACGGAAAAACCGGAACCCATCTTTGATAATCATGATTAATAAGACCACCCAGGCTATAAAAGAGAAAAGCCCTCTTGCATAAAGTATATCCAAAATATCGTTATGGGTCGTCAGCTTCTGGCCAAGAAATTCAACATCCACCAAAGCACCTGTCCCATGGCCGAAAAAGAAATAAAACCAAAATTCCATGGTTCCATGCAGGCTGCTTTGCCAAGTATATAACCGGGCTTCCATTTCCGGAGGGGGGTCAAACGGTGTGTTGATAATGGAATAAGTCCGGTATAAAAATGCATCAAATACTTCCGGATAAGCCAATTGCATAAGCCCCGCCACCAAAATCAATAATAACCCGATTATGAGCAAATCCCGGCCCCACTTCCTTCTGAAAAACAAAAGCACGGCTACCGAAACCACCAGGCCCGCGTAAGCGGCCCGGGAATAAGATACCGCCAGTCCTAAAAACTGAACCAGCGCCAGGGCTGCCAGCCAGACACTTTTCTTATACAGAGCCAGCGAAAGAGATATCGTAGAGGTCAAGATTAAAAAGACCCCGAAATAATTATGAAAGTTAAGGCCCCCCGTTGCCCGGAAAACATCAAAAAGCGGAGTATGCGTGATAATAGTGACATTCCCGATATTATAACGGGCCAAGATATGGGCATCTTGAGGATAGGGGGGGAAAATTCCTAAATAATTTAAGTTGCCGTAAACACCCTGTCCCGTGAGCAGCATTCCCTGGCTGAAAGTTTGGATAACCCCAATTAATGCACTCAATCCCGAGGCTGCGAGCAGCACCAGAACCAGCGTCCGAACTTGATCTTTTCCCTTTAAATTAAAAATAAGCACCAGATACATCAAAGGAATCAGTTCCACAAAATTCCGGAACAAATGCCAGATGCCCTGAAACACACCATGAACTTCAAGCAGAGGGACCCGGGAAGGGATGGCGAAAATAAGAAATATAATGAAGGGAATCAAATGGAGGCGCTTAAAATCAAATTCTTTAGGATTTTTGATAAACCGGTAAGCTGTTACTCCAAGAAGAAAAATCAATATCAGCTCCACGGGAGCCAAGGATGCTCCTTTAAACTCAAATTCCACCCGAAAAGCAATGAAAAAAGCCAAAAGCAGCAGCAGAAATTTGACACTCCGGTCTGCATAATCCTTCATTTGACTTGCCCTCCTTTTCTTAAGACCATGAAAAACTGAGCTCCGCATCCAGGAAAAAATATTTTCAGCAATGCATTATACCACTTTGTCCACAGGTTGATAAAACTCAATTTATAAAGATGATGATAGGTTTGTTTTTCCCAAATTTCAAAACCCGGCAATCCCCGCATTAGTGATGCCGCAAGGTCAGGCCGGTTCCGGTGCAGTCCTCCCGCCGTACATGACTGAATATCAATAATTTCCGAAATTTTTTGTCCGGAAAGCGGTTTTGAAATAACACCTGAATCAATAAGACGGCGATTCAAGCTTTTGAAAATCCGGGCTTGTATGTTGTGTTCATGTTTTTCGAAAGAGCCGGCCCTTTTATTCTGAAACACAGTGTGCAGCCGGTTTCTCAAAAAAGCCAATACCGCATAATTGTCCCACAAAAATCCATGCGAAAAAAAAGGGCGGTTTGGTTCATGCCCGACAATAACAAAACCCCCGGATTTTAAAACCCTGCTGACCTCACTATACAGACCTTGCAGATCATGCACATGATGCAGAAATGAATTCATGGTGATTATATCTACGGAGCTGTTCTGAAGGCAGATGGTCCGTCCATCCGTTTTCACAAATTCCATTCGGCAGGAAGGCGCATGTTCGATCATATTTTGCCGGCACTTTTCTAATATTTTCCTTGAAATATCAGAACAAATGAAGGTATCTTCCGGCTCCAAAAAACCGGTCAGCCGGGAAGGAACAAAACCGGAACCGGAACCCAGGTCTAAGATCCGGAGGGGATGCCTCCGCCCGGTCAGATATATTCTTCCTGCCCGGTGCCATCTTTTACCTTCATCTTTAAATATTTCCGGATGCAGATTTTCATATTCGTCCCCGACTAAGTCATGATAGTATTCATTCAGTTTAAGCACCAGCTGTTCCGTATTCTTATACGCCGTCATCTTGTTTTCCCATCACCCCTTTTAAGACCTGTTGACAAAAAATCCGCGGTGGCAGCCGCCATCCCCATTCGAAGAAAATTTTCCTTAACCTTCCGCCATGAATTCAATCCCATTTCCAGGCGCAGGTCCGGCTCCATTACCAATTTTTTCAATACCGCCGCGATTTCCCGGATGTCTTCAGGATCGACCAGAAAGCCGTTGTAATGATCATCTATAACCTCAGGGACACCTCCGTGCCGCCCCCCGATCAGGGGAAGCCCCCTTGCAGAAGCTTCTAAAAATGAAATCCCCAATCCTTCTACGGTTCCTCTAACCTGCTTACTGGGCATAACAAAAATATCAGCCTTATCCAGCTCACTGAGTTTCTCTGCTTCCGTTAATTCATTCAGAAAAACCACCTGCCCGGTCAAATCCAAACGCTGAGCACAAAGCCGCAAGCGGTTCAAATATTCTCCCGTACCAGCCACCTTGTAAAGAACCCTCTTCCGGATATCTTCCGGCATCCGGGCCAGTGCATACAAAACCGCTTCATGATTCTTTCTGGGATCAATCCGGGAAACGGTAATACAGGTCACCTTTTCTCCGGCAGAATTTCTTTTTCGCTTGACCTCTCCTTCAGAAAGTAAAATATCTTCATCGATTCCGTTATGCACGACTTCATGTTTCCTCAGAGATCCAGTATAAAAACATTTAAACAAATCCCGGGTAAAGCGGCTGACAAAAATGACACCATGGGCTTTTTCAAAAAACGTTTCAGCCCGGTGTTTTAACCAAGGAAAAAGCTTCCCGTCAATGCCTCCCCGCATCACCTCACAGCTGAAAGCTGAATAAATTTCGGAACCGTGAACCGTGATATAATAAGGGATACGAAAACGGGAAACAGCGATCAAGGAAGCTATGCGCTGCGCGGCATCGTCCGGTATTAAAATAATATCCGGCTTTTTTATAAGCAGAATATGAGTGATAATATAAAAACACCATTGCAGCAGTTTGGCACGCGTCATGAGAATTTTCCTGTAAACACGTATTCCGCATTTTCGGAATAAGCGCCGGTCAATCCTGCTTTCTTCCTTTTTCCCGGAAGGATGGCCGGCGGTTAAAACATCTATCCGGAATCCCAACTCCGACAATCCCCGGATAAGGTTATCATTATATGCGGCCACTCCGCCCCGAAAGGGAAAAAATTCCAATGTGAAAATCAGCAGCCTGGGCGGCTGGTTAATCTTGTTTTTCATTTTTATCAGCAACAGCGATTAAAGTCATAAATAAACTGTGTTTTAGCGCAATGAGCCGCCATAAGCGTGACAGCCGGCCGGCTAAGCCCGGCCGTATCCC
>CAYRTV010000329.1:0-3550 GCA_964427225.1 uncultured Eubacteriales bacterium | reverse complement strand
GTGGTTTAACGCGGTATTTTGATTGCTGCGTAAAAATTTAGTTAGAATATAAAGATCGGTTCCGACATCATAATCCTTATCTCCGGATTCTTTATCAACCCGCACTAAAATGCGTTCTGCATCGACTGATTCTACGACACCGGCACGCCGGCAGGTCACCACATCTCCGGACCCCTTGGCCACCAGATGTTCCATTCCGGTACCGACCAGAGGAGCTTCGGGCCGCAAAAGCGGAACCGCCTGCCTCTGCATGTTTGATCCCATCAGGGCACGGTTGGCATCATCGTGCTCAAGAAACGGAATCAGGGCTGTAGACAGGGACACCAGCTGTTTCGGCGATACATCAATATAATCAATCTGATCTTTCGGCAGCAGTTTGAAATCTCCCCGCTGCCGTGCGCTTATCATATCTTTGGTGAAACTTCCCTTATCATCTATGGGAGCATTCGCTTGGGCAATATTGTATTTTTCTTCTTCCCATGCGGTCAGATAAAAACAATAGGGCTCCACTATCGGAAGCTGCGCCTTTTTCTTTTTCTTCAGTGCCGTCAGAATCTTCTCCAGTTCAGCTTTTTCAACAGTATGCCCAATCGATAAATCCGAATCTCCGGGATGCAGAATCACGAAATAATCCAGCACCCGGCCGTTTTCAACCCGTCGATACGGGGTTTCAATGAACCCGAATTCATTCACCCGGGCATAGCAGCTCAGGGAAGAAATCAATCCGATATTGGGGCCCTCCGGCGTCTCAATAGGGCAGATACGGCCGTAATGGGAAGACTGAATATCCCGGACTTCAAAACCAGCCCTTTCCCGGCTCAACCCTCCGGGGCCAAGAGCACTCAAACGTCGCTTGTGGGTCACTTCCGCCAGGCTGTTGATTTGATCCATAAACTGGGACAGCTGTGAACTGCCGAAAAATTCTTTCAAGGCTGCGATCACAGGTTTGGAATTAATGAGATCTTGCGGCATCGCGGATGCCAAATCCGTCGCCACCGTCATCTTTTCCTTGATTGTCCTCTCCATCCGGGTCAATCCAATCCGGAAAGCGTTTTCCACCAATTCTCCCACCGACCGGACTCTCCGGTTTCCGAGATGATCAATATCATCTACGCGGCCTTCTCCGCCTCTCAGCCGCAGCAGGTATTTGATTACTTCAACAAAATCCAGCGGAGTCAGCGTTTTTTCATCCAGGGAACGATCCATGCCCAATTTGATATTCATTTTCAGGCGGCCGATGCGGGAAAAGTTATACTTCTGGGGATTGAAAAATAAATTGCGGAAAAGATTCTGAGCGCTCTCCATTGTATGCGGCTCACCCGGACGGAGTTTTTTGTAGATTTCTCCCAGGGCCTGATTGGTATCGATGGTGGTATCCTTTTTTAAGGTTTTGGATATTATATCACCGCCCAAATCCTTAAGAGGGAAAAAGACTTCGATGGATTGTTCCTTATCAATCAATTTTTCCAGTTTTCCCTCACCGATTTCTTCATTAGACTTCACCACATCATCCACGGCTGTAACTGAAAAGGCTTCTTTCAATTCTTTTTTTGCAAGGGGAATTCGGGTCACTCCGGCATCCTGCAATTTTTTGTAAATCTCCTTGGTCAGCTTCTTTTTGGCGGGAGCAATAATTTTTTCAGCTGATTCCGGATCGGCCACATTATCCGCTAAAGCCTTGCCGAGCAGGTTCTCCGTGAGATCCCAATAAACTTTCCCTTCTTTAGGGGTTATGCGGTACGTCTTATAAAATAGACGCAGTATCTCTTCATTAGACCCGAACCCGAGGGCACGCAGAAAGACACTGACCTGAAATTTTTTCTTTCGATCCAGGCGGACGAACAGCACGCCTTTCGCGTCATATTCGAACTCGACCCAGGCGCCGCGGTAAGGAATTATTTTTCCTATGAAGAAATCCTTCCCGTCTCCCGGCCTGAAAAACACTCCGGGGGACCGTTGCAGCTGACTTACAATGATCCGCTCAATGCCATTGAAAATAAAAGTTCCCTTATCCGTCATCAAGGGAATATCACCAAAATAGACTTCTTGTTCTTTGATGTGTTTCAGCCGCTTGGATTTGGTTTCCTGGTCTTTCTCCCAGGATATCAGCCTTACTTTAATTCGCAGTGGCACTGAATATGTGTAACCTTTCTGGATGCATTCCATGGCGCTGTATTTCATCTTCAGGCGGACTCTGTCCCCGCAGTGTTCACACTGGGGTAATTCAATATTCCGCGACGCATGACAATAGGGACAAATTTCTTTGTCCGTCAGCTCAGCATCATTAGGAAGCAGGGTCCCGCAGCTTTGACATTTCCGGCGGGCATTCTCCACGCCTTTTAAACGGCCGCACTTACATTCCCAGTCCCCGATGGAATAGCTGATAAAATCAAGCTGGGTGGTCTCTTTAAAGTCCGAAATCGGAAAAATATCTTTAAAGGCCACTTGCAGACCGAAATCCTGACGCTCCTCCGGCAGCATGTCCATTTGCAGAAACTCTGCATAAGATTTCTTTTGGATATCCAGCATATCCGGCATAGGAAATGCGCGGGTTATCTTAGAGAAATCGGTCCTTTTTCGATTAACATTTTTTAATTCATCAAGCATATTTGCCCTCTTAGAAGGGTTTTTTTTGGGATCAATAATTATTTAATTTCGATAACAGCCCCAACCTCTTCAAATTTTTTCTTGATTTCTTCAGCCTCTTCCTTGGAGACGCCTTCTTTGATCGGTTTGGGTGCGTTATCGACGACGTCTTTGGCTTCTTTGAGCCCGAGGCTGGTCACTTCCCGTACAGTTTTAATCACATTGATCTTTTTGTCACCGATTTCCTTCAATACGACATCAAATTCACTCTTTTCTTCTTCTTCGGCGGCTTCTCCTGCAGCAGGGGCGGCGGCAGCGGCCGGCATAGCGGCAGCGGCGGCGCTTACTCCGTATCTTTCTTCAAATTCTTCGATGTAATCCGCGAGTTCAAGAACGGTCAAGTTATCCAAATGTTCAAAAAACTGTTCTTTGGTTAATTTCGTTCCTTTAGAAGCAGTATCCTTTGTTTTTTTAGTATCACTAGCCTCTTTAGTTTGTGCTTTCGGCATTTTTTTCCTCCGACTCTATTTTTTAGATTTTAATTGACTCATCATACTGCCGAAACCCTGCACCGGTGCTTTCATCGCCCGCAGGAAACGCGTAAGCGGAGAAGCCATCAGATAACCAAGCTTCGCCAGTAATTCTTCCCTAGGTTCCAGTTTGGCTATGCGTTTGAATTTATTTTCTTCGACATAACGTCCTTCAACCAAACCACTTTTAACATTCAATATTTTATAATCGGTTAGAAATTTATCTAAAACCTGAGCTAACGAGACCGGATCTGTTTGAGTAAATGCAATGGCTGTCGGCCCGCGCAGGTCGTTTCTCAGCTCTTCCGGGTACTTGTCCCCCATTGCGCGTATGGCTAAGCGGTTTTTTATGACTTTAAGCGAACAGGAGTTTTCCCGCAGTTTCCCTCGCAATTCCATGGCTTTATCCACCGGAATGTTCACGTAATCCAGCA
>CAYRTV010000328.1:0-3573 GCA_964427225.1 uncultured Eubacteriales bacterium | reverse complement strand
AAGAGGACGATGTCATGAGAAAAATATGCAAACGCCATCATAAGGTATTTGCCCTGACAGGCATAATCAGTGCCTGGGTCGTGATTGGAATGGTTTGGGCCGGCATGATCACTCTGCCGCTCATCACCTCACTGCTGACCGGAGGTTTCATCGGTTTATCTTTATTCGGCGTTAAGGGCTAGTCACCCGGTTATAATATTATTCGAACAGATCCTTCCTTGCGGGTGATTCCCCGCTGATCCAGTAATTCCAGCAGAGGAATCGTGAGTTTCCGGGAAAGACCCGTCAATTGCTTAAATTCGCTTACAGTCAGCTTGTTTTTCCCGCTTGTTATTAATGCGGTGATGATTTGATCGAGCCAAACGGAATGAAATAAGATGTCTTCCCGGCTTTGAATCACTTTTTTTTCTTCCAGCAATGCTTCCAAAAGGCGGTCAAAACTCCGGGCTGAAACCCGGAGCCGTTGCTGAATCTCTTCCATATTGAGCCTTCGGAATTCTCCGCTTGCAGCCATCTTTCTCAGATCATCCAGCAGCATCTTTTCCTCAGGTGTCAGTTCCGGTGCCCGGATGATGACTGATAAAAAACCATGGTCGTCTTGGATTTTACCTGCTCGGATCATTCTTTGAATCATCCATTCCAATATCCGAACGGGTAAGGGAGACATGCGGATGAGGGCTTCTTTTCTTATTCCTTTTGCATCCGGTGCGGCTGCCGCTTTATCCTGAATGAGCGAGAGAAGCTCAGCCTCGATGGACTCCAGGGCTTTCCTCTCGATGACCATGAGCGGAGAGAAGGCCAATATACGCAAATGTCCTTCTTCTTCCAGCTGCTGGCATAAAGTGAATATGGATGGCAATGGCATTTCTGCCGCAGCCTGGATTTCTTTACCGGAAAGCCCCTGTGGTCCTTTTTCCCGGGCCAAAGCAAGAATTATTTCCTTATTACCGGACATGTCATTCCTTCACAGGCTTCAAACTCATTCGGCCTAATTCCGGGTTAACCGACAACACCATGACATCCAAACGGTCCCCAAGTTCGTATGTATCTCCAGTGCGGCGGCCTTTCAGGGTTTTTTCCGTTTTCCGGATATAATAATCATGATCCAAATCTTGGTATTGAATAATACCGGATACAAAATAATCATCCAATTCGACAATAACCCCGGCCCCGGTTATATCCACAATAAAACCCGGAAACACGTCGCCGACCTTTGATTTGAGCAAACGGAAGATTCTCCAATTGATCACTTCCTTTTCCGCTTCATCTGCTCTTCTTTCCGTTTCTGAACACTGGTCCGCACTCTCGGCCAAAGGCCGTATCCCAGCCTCTTTAT
The DNA here is from genome assembly GCA_964427225.1 of uncultured Eubacteriales bacterium. Classification (GTDB taxonomy): domain Bacteria; phylum Acidobacteriota; class Aminicenantia; order Aminicenantales; family Aminicenantaceae; genus CAYRTV01. The sequence continues at coordinate 2,237 of CAYRTV010000328.1, read as the reverse complement.
TTTCCAAAACGGCTTTTAGAATCCGGTGGACAATGAGGTCGGGATATCTGCGTATCGGCGAAGTGAAATGAGTATAATGACTTTTTCCCAGCCCGTAATGGCCTTTGTTTTCTTCGGAATATACGGCCAGCCTTAAGCTTCGCAAGACCCGGATGGTCATAAACTTTTCTTCGGTGCGCCCTTCAAAATGATCAATGACAGCCTGGAGGTCATTGCGGGTCATTTTATCCCCAGAAGGAAAAGAAAACCCGAAATGCTTTAGAATGTCCCTGAGCTTATCCAGGTCACCGGGGTCCGGCGGGGGATGAATCCGGAAAATAAGCGGCTGGGGACTGTCATCAAGGTATTCCGCGACAGCTTGATTGGCCGCCAGCATGAATTCCTCAATCAAATGATGGGCCTCATTCTGAAAAAAGGGAACCACCTTATGTAACGCACCTTTGCGGTAAACCAATTCAGGCTGCGGATGATCAAAATCCAGGCTGCCGGAAGACATCCGGTTTTTTCTAAGCCGGGAAGCCAGCTCCCGCATATCCAGCAAATCAGGCACCAGCTCAGTGTCTTTTTCTTTCTTATTGCCTTGAAAAATATTATAGACAGAAGCATAGGTCAACCGGGCTGAGGTGCGAATAAAGGAAGGAAAAAAGTCCTGATTTTGGATGCGGCCGTCTTTATCGAAATCCATCACCACGGACATGGCCAATTTTTCTTCCGCCGGCCGCAGGCTGCAGATATGATTGGACAGCTTCTCCGGAAGCATGGGGATTACAGTATCCGGAAAATAGATACTGGTGCCCCTTTTATAGGCTTCATCATCTAATGCAGTGCCTGGTCTTACATAATGGGAAACATCCGCGATATGCACACCTAGAGAAAAACCTCCATTTTCAAGACGCTTTATACTGACAGCATCATCAAAATCACGGGCGCTTTCCCCATCGATGGTCATGGTTTTCCATTTGCGCAAATCCATCCGGCCCTGTCTGTCCTTTTTTGCAACCCCGTCTGGAGTGGATCGGACTTCTTTCTGGGCTTCTTCCGGAAATGCCCGGGGAAGGCCGTGTTTTCTGGTGACAACCTCGATATCAACCCCGGGATCATCCGGCAGCCCCAAAACATCAATAATCTGCTGCTTTTCCCGGTCAACCTCTATAATCATTCCCGAATTTAATTTTTTACGCCCGGTATCAACCGGAATTTCTTCCAGGGACGGGCTTTCAAAAGGAAGATAGAAAGATTTTCCTTTAAACTCTTTATAGATGCCCAGGACCGATTTTTTCCGTTTTTTCACAATGCGGATAATCCGTCCTTCCGGTTTATCGCCTTTTTTCAAACAAACGACTTCTACAATATCCCCCTGAATGGCGCCTCCGGAAAAACGTGCGGGAACAAATATATCCCTCAGGCCGGTTTTTTTGGGTTTAACAAAACCGAATCCCCTTAAAACCGTGATCAATTCTCCCCGGACAGTGTACTTTTCGCCAGGCAGAATATATTTATTTCTTCTTCGCTCAATGACGCCCTTTTTCAACAACTCTCTCAAACTCTTTTTCAATTTGGATTTTTCTTTCGGCCGCAGATGCAGTTTCGCCGCGATTTTTGCATAATTTAAGCCCCGGCGGTGCTTTTGCAGCAATTGCAATATGTTTTCAATCATAAGATCGCCTATTAACCTTTTCTATTCCTTGGAACATAACCCGGCAGTGTCACTCGAAGGCACGCTGCACTTAATGGATGAATAATTATACCTTATTGTAACAATTATTCCTCAATTCTTCTAATTTTACTGACTGAATGTTTCACCGGCCTTAAGTGTCTGCTTCGCGGTGTTTGTGGCCGGCTTCCGCTTTATCGGGCCGGTAAAAATGATATAATGATTGCCCATGGATGACAATGCCCGCGATCAGAAAAATTATTATCAATCCGTTTCCCGGCATCTATTTCAGCTGCGGGGAGCGCCTTTTGTGATTTCTCCTAAGGAACATGACATCATTCGATCCTGGGAAAAAAGACAAATTCCCCTGCGGATAATTTTGGAGGGGATTGAAGCCGCATTTGCATTCTGTTCCCCCGGGATGAAAAAAAGATTAACTTTGAACAGCTGTCATTCCTTTGTTATAAACCGTTTCAAGCAACACCGGGAAAGGCGTGTTGGTGACCGCAGTCCTGCCCCGTCCCAATCTCAGGAAAAGAGCAAAAAGGCCCGGGTTGAGAAGGAAATCAAACAATTTCTTGCC
>CAYRTV010000327.1:0-3575 GCA_964427225.1 uncultured Eubacteriales bacterium | reverse complement strand
CTGGGTATAACGAAACCGAAGGAAATGAAAGGCCTGTCCTTACTGGCCGGCCAGTCAGGAGCTTTTCTAAAAAGAAAAAAACTGCTGCTGTTAATTCTGGATGGATGGGGATTACGCCGGGAGAAGAGAGGCAATCTCATTGCTGAAGCAGAGACACCCCATTTTGATGCATTGTGGGATACTTTTCCTCATTCCCGGCTTCAAGCATCCGGAGAAGCCGTGGGAATGCCGCCGCAAACGGTCGGAAATTCGGAATCCGGGCATTTACACCTGGGATCGGGGCGGCGGATTTTCCTGGACCGGGTGCGGATTGACCGCGCCATCGAAAATGGCTCCTTTTTTCAAAATGAGGCCTTTATGTGGGCCATGGAGGGCGCCAAGCGGGACCGTAAACCTTTGCACCTGTTGGGAATCGTGTCCCATTACAGTTCGCATGGGACGATAGATCACCTCTTTGCTTTGCTCCGGATGGCCCGTGACCGGGGGGTTAAAGATGTTTATATTCATTCCTTGATCGGCCGGAGGGGAGAAAAACCGGAAAGCGGAACGGTCTATGTGAAAAAAGTCGATGATATGTGCCATAGCCTGCAGACAGGACAGGTTGTGACGGTCATGGGACGATTCTGGGCTCTTGACAGGGAAGAAAACTGGGACAGAGTGGAGAAGGCATACCGGGCTTTGGTTGAGGGGAAGGGACACAAGGTCATTCTTTAAGAAAGCGGGAACTTTTAAAAAAGTTTTGCGTATGAATGAGTGACAGCGCCATGAGCATACACGTCAAAAACCTCCATTTCCGCTACGGTGATATCAAAGCTTTGCAAGGAGTTGATCTCAACCTGACCGGGGGAGCGGTGGGACTGCTGGGTCCCAACGGGGCCGGGAAAAGCACTCTGATTCGTATTCTGTTGGGATTTCTAAAACCGGACCAGGGAGAGGGGAGGATTCTGGGTTATAATATTCTGCAAGATCAGGCTAAATTAAGAAGAAAAATCGGATATATGCCCGAAAACGACTGCTTGATTCCTGAAATGGATGCGGTTTCCTTCACTGCCTACCTGGGGGCATTATCCGGAATGCCGAAACAGGAGGCCATGAAAAGGGCTCATGAGGTTTTGTTTTATGTTGGTTTGGAAGAAAGCCGCTACCGCAATTTGGAAACATATTCCAGCGGCATGAAACAGCGGCTGAAATTAGCCCAGGCTTTGGTCCATGATCCGGAACTTATTTTTTTAGACGAGCCGACCAGCGGACTAGATCCACAGGGAAGAGTCGAGATTTTGAACCTCATCAAGGATATCAGCGGTAATAAAAGCATTCAGGTTCTGATCTCGTCGCATATTCTAGCGGATATAGAGAGCATTTGTTCGTATGTGGTTATTCTTGACCGGGGGAAAACGGCGGCGGAAGGCAGCCTTCAAGACCTTAAGCGGGTCGATTACAGCTTGTATGAAATCAAAGTGCTGGGGAAAACCGATTTGTTTTTCCAAAGGCTGCAGGAAATAGGCTGCAAAATTGAACGAACTGAAGACAAAGTCATCAAGGTATATATTCCGCCCGGAAAACAGGCACGGGAAATGTTCCGGATTGCGGCGGAAGAGGGGACTCAGATTCGGCATTTTGTTAAAAGCGAAACATCGCTGGAGGATTTATTCGCCAAAACCGTAGGTGAAGACTGATGAGCATTAAGGAAAGAGGTTATACACATTGGGATGGAGAATTGGAAAAACGAAAATGTCCCTGGCTTCCCATGACCTGGAGCGGTGTTAGAATGACGTTCAGAAAAAAATTTTTTAAATTCACTTTTTTTCTGGCCTTGATTCCGGTCTTCGCGTTTTTAGCCGGTATCTATATTTCTGAACGGCTGGAGGATTTTCAGTTCATGACGGATGACATGGAAATGCTGAATTTCCTGCAGGTCTCTCCTCTCTATTTTAAAAATTACCTGGCCGGCAGTTTTTTATTGTTCATGATGATCGTGATATTAGTCTTTTGCGGAGCTGGCCTGATTTCGGAAGATCTGAAACACAATGCTCTGCAATTGTATTTTTCACGCCCATTGCGAAAATCGGATTATCTGTTTGGAAAAGCGTCCGTCATCGCTTTTTTTCTATTGCTCCTGACATTGATACCGGGATGGCTTTTTTTTGCTGCAAAATTGTTATTCGCCGGTAATTTTGCGTTTTTCCGGCAATATCCCTGGCTGCCGGTTTCCGTATTGGGTTATTCCCTGTTTCTTACTGCCTTTTTTGCTTTGTACACCCTCTTTTTATCTTCCCTTAGTCATAACCGGCGTTATGTTGCTTTGATTGTTTTTGGATTGTACCTGATTTCCGATATTATTTTTGGCATTTTTTATGGAATTTTCCATCACCCGTATTTGAGCCTTTTATCCATAAAAGTGAACCTTCAGCAGATCGGGGCTGCATTTTTCCGGGTGCAGCCGCAGTATCCGGTTCCATGGATTTATTCTTTTCTGCTGCTGGCCGTTTTCGGACTGGCGGCGGGAATGTTTATTAATAGGAGAGTAAGCGGAGTCGAGGCCGTCAAGTAATGAGTGTAATCGAGACCAAAAAGTTATCCAAATGGTATGGAAACGTGTTGGGATTAAGCGATGTCACTTTGAAGATCGAGCCTGGAATCACCGGTCTTTTAGGACCAAATGGTGCAGGAAAGTCCACTTTAATGAAGCTGCTGACGGGACAAATCAAACCCAATATCGGAGAGGTTTCTATTTTCGGCGAGAAAGTTTGGAATAATCCAGCTCTCTTTAACCGGATAGGATTTTGTCCTGAACATGATTCTTTTTATGACGACCTGACCGGACGGCGGTTTTTGGAGGGAATGCTTCGCCTGCAGCATTTCTCCGGTTCCGCAATTCAATCCCGGGTGGATAAAGCCCTTTCTATAGTCAATCTAACCAAAGATCAGGACCGGCGGATTAACTCCTACAGCCGGGGGATGCGTCAGCGCCTTAAATTCGCCCAAGCTGTCGCCCATGAACCGGAACTTTTAATCTTGGATGAACCTCTTAACGGCCTCGATCCGCTGGGCCGAAGGAAAATAATCCGGCTAATCAGACGATATCGGGATGAAGGGAAGATCATTTTGGTGTCCAGCCATGTGCTGCCCGAGATCGAAGCCATGACCAGCAATATTATATTAATCCATCAGGGAAAGATATTTGCCCAAGGAAATATTCATTATATCCGGGATTTGATTGAATCCCATCCCCACATTGTTTCCATCGTAAGCGATAAGTCGAGAGAACTTGCCTCCCGCCTGGTTCAGGAGGATTACGTCAAAAAAGTTGATTTTGGATTCGGTCCTAAGATTTTGCGGGTGGAAACCGACAACCGCGACCAATTTTTCAGCCGGCTTCCTGTTTTGATTATGAAGCATGGTATCCAAGTGGAAGAGATACTGTCTCCGGATGATAATTTGCAGGCGGTATTCGATTATCTGATTGGTGAATGAAATGACAGAAACCGTTGTTGCCAAATGGAATGGTTTTTTTGAGGCATTCAGGGATATTTTTTCTTTTTTTTATGCCGCCGGCAGAAAGTCCAAACGAACCC
>CAYRTV010000326.1:0-3580 GCA_964427225.1 uncultured Eubacteriales bacterium | reverse complement strand
TTTCTGTTATAGCTCCACTACACTGAAAAAGGGATGGGGAAATGAAGAGTAGAGAGGATGATATACAACTACGCACTCATACTAGCGAACGCCGTCAGGCAACGGTGATGTTTGCCGATATTTCCGGGTTTACCTCCATGTCTGAAAAACTTGACCATGAAGAAGTAACATCAATCATGAACGATTGTTTCGATTTACTCGGTTATATTATCAAAGATTATGGCGGAACAATTGATAAGTTTATCGGCGACTGTATTATGGCGGTATTCGGAGTTCCGAAAGCGATCGAGAACGCTCCTAAAAGGGCAATTGCCGCGGCTGTGGAAATGCGAAACAAACTGAAACAGTTTAACAAGGAACGGAAACTCTCAATTCCCCTGGACATACACATCGGTATAAACTCTGGTGAAGTATTGGCTGGCGAGGTGGGCACAAGTGGAAATCGTGCGTATACCGTCATGGGAGATGCAGTTAACCTGGCATCCCGGCTTGAGGATGCCTCTGAACCGGGCCAGATTTTAGTCGGCCCGCTTACCTATCGTTATGCCCATGCAGGGTTCCGTTTCGGGCAATTAAAGCCGATAAGTGTGAAGGGGAAAGAACAGCCCGTGCAGGTCTATGAGGTCCAAGGTGTTTCTCAATCAGTGAACGAAAATGACTATGGGGTAAGAGGATCTGCCGACCGCATGATCCAATCGGAACTGGTTGGAAGGGATAAAGAGCGGAACCGTCTCGAGCTGCAGATTATGAAGGTGATCAACGGGGAAGGGTCGGTGGTCAATTTGATTGGGGAAGCAGGGGTCGGGAAATCACGGCTCAGTGCGGAGGTGTTCGGCGAATCATTTATGGACCGGGTGACCCTGCTCGAAGGGCGAGCCCTGTCATCCGGCCGAACCTTAAGCTACTATCCGGTGATTGGAATTATTAAAAATTGGGCGTCTATCACAGAGGACGACACGTATGAGCAAACAAAAGCAAAATTGGAGGATGCCGTCAATGCTGCGGCACCGGAACAGGCTGATGAAATTATTCCCTTTGTTGCTACCATGATGGGTATTCCCTTGGAAGGGAAATACGCGGAGCGGATGAAAAACGTCAGCGGCGATTCTTTGTCAAAGCTTATTGCGAAAAACCTGCGGGACCTGCTTGCCGCAGTCGGCCGAGGGAAGCCGCTCCTCGTTGTGGTTGAAGATCTTCACTGGGCCGATGAGAGCAGCCTGGACATGCTTAAGTCCTTGGTTCCGGTTGTAGAAAAACATCCGGTGATGTTTCTCTTTGCCTTCCGGCCCGATTATACGGAGACAACGGAACAGTTTCATACAGATCTCTTGGAATCGCACGCTGAACTCTGTATTGATATTATACTCTCGGCGCTTACAGCCGAACAATCGGGTATACTGGCAAGGAACCTGCTCAAAATAAAAGGGATTCCGAAAAAGATTACCGACCGGATTATTGAACGCTCTGGAGGCAATCCCTTCTTTATTGAAGAAGTGGTACGGTCCTTTATCGATTTTGGGTATATACAGTCTACGGAAGACGGATTTGCAGTAGCAGATGACCTTGAGAATATCTCTATACCGAACAGCATTAACGAAGTAATCATGTCCCGGGTGGACAGCTTAGACGAGCAGATGCGGTCGCTTTTGCGGATCGCATCGGTTATCGGTAGGAATTTCTTTCATCGCATCCTTGCCGAGTTATTGGCTGAAACAGGCATGTACAAACAGCCGCTCGAAGAAACACTTGCCGCATTGAAACAACTGCAATTTATACGTGAGCGTACACGAATGGAAGAAGTGGAGTACCTGTTTAAACATGCCTTGGCGCAAGAGGCGGTGTATAATTCAATTCTGCTGCGGGAACGGAAGAAGCTGCATCTTGCAGCCGGCCATGCAGTTGAACGGGCTTTTGCCGATAGGCTGGATGAGTTCTACGGTGTTCTGGCGATGCACTTTCTGAAAGGTGAAGATTTTGATAAGGCGGAAGTGTACGTAGAGAAAGCAGGTGAAGCGGCACTTAATTCCTCGGCATCCAAGGAAGCGATTACCTATTATCAGCAGGCGGTGGAGCTTTACCGGAACAAACACGGCGAACAGTCATCGTCCGAAAGGTTGGCGGAACTGGAAAAAAATATTGCATTGGCATACTGGAGAAGAACAGACAGAGCTCAAACAATTGCATGGTGTGATCGTGTCCTTGATTATTTAAGGCAAAATAAAAGAGGATTGATTAAATGGAGAGATTTTGTTCTTGGTTTTTTCGCATTTTTTAAATGGGTATATTTACCAGACCGGAAAAGGCAGAGAAAACCGAGCAGACAAGATGAAGTTATTTTTGAATTAGGTTATACGCGTATATTTGCATTATTTACCGGAAACTACAGAGAATATAAAGAAGGGATGGTCTTTTCTTTTTCATGGCTGAGGCGTGCATTATATTTTGGATCAACTATTTTACAAAAATACTTTAGAATACTTGAGTTATTGAACATGACTCCATCTCTTCTGCACATGAAACAGTTAGCAAAAAGGGTGCAAAACAAAATATACGATCTTGTGTATGATGAGAATAGTAATAACCTTTTCATTTTTTCAGAGTTGTGGAATCACCTTGCCCTAGGTTTTGGTTCGCCTTCTTATTCACCAGAGGTGTTCCGCTATTTTGTTAGCATCGGCGATTTTTTTCATGCTAACTATTATGCTGGATGGCTTTCTATGATTTTATTTTATCGCGGTCAATTTGATAAGATGCGGAATATTTCTCATGAAGTAAAAACCGTGGCCGACGATTATCAGAATTGGTCCCTTTTTTCCACTTATCAAGTTATTCTAAGTTACTATTATTTAGGAAGTAGAGAGTTTAAGCGGGCGAATGAATATTCGCGAAAAGCTGTGGCATTGTGGGAACAGGAGGGCCTTGAGCTTAATATTCCAATCATACTTTCCATTAGTGGACGATCATTAATAAACATTGATGAGCTTGAAAAGGCAAAATATATAGTCGAAAGGCTTAGAGAATTTTTAAAGAACTCAAAAAGTTTCCCCTTTTCTGCAGCGCCGGCGTATATAACTATTACAGCTTATTTTTGCAAACTGAAAGACAAGAAACATAGAGGAATATCAGCACACGATACAAGTAGTGATTCGAAATCCCATCTAAAGCTAATGCTTAAAAATAGCAAACGATATATACATTATTATCCCGAGGCCTGTCACTATGCCGGTATCTGGTATTGGCAGGCAGGGCGCATCCGGAAAGCTGAAAAGTGGTGGATGCGCGGTCTTGAAAAAGCAGAAAAGCTTGGCATGAAGCTGGAAATTGCCCGGCTCAATCGGGAGATCGGCCGGCGTATGTTGGATCGGCATGTACGCGGAAAAAGTCGTCGCCTGTTCAACGGCAGGTCTGCGGAACAGTTCCTACAAACAGCCCGTATCGTTTTTCAGGAGATTGGTTTAGAAAAAGATGTGCAAGAAACGGAAAGGTTGCTGGAACAACTGTGAAGAAGACAAGACAAACTAATAAAACAACTAGACAAAATCGATGATATATTATGCTTAAATATTATATTAGTAAAGAG
>CAYRTV010000325.1:0-3584 GCA_964427225.1 uncultured Eubacteriales bacterium | reverse complement strand
CACTTTCGAGAGCTGGTGGAAGAGCTGAGGTAAAAACTTAACTTTATTTATAAACGGTGACTGCTCCAATATCCCCATGAGTTCGCCGCCGTTACGCAGATATTCATTGGCTGCGGCAAACAAAAACAAACCGGATCCAGCGATCAGTGTCTTCCCGGCAGGCAATAACCCGAAGCTCTTGATGAGAACTTGAAGCATTCCGGCCGAATACACACCGGGTAGAGTCCATCCTTTAAAGGGAAAAAACCGTTCTCTAGCCCCGGTGGCAAACAATATATACTCATATTTAAAGCTAATTGTTTTTTCTCTGTTATAATCGACTAAGATTTCTTTACCGGGATAGACGCCTAAAAGAGTCGTCTTATTCATGATTGTGATTTTCTTTTCTTTGACTTTTTCAACAAAACGAAAACCAGTTTCTTTTATTTTATCCGGTTTATGTGACTCGGATTCTCCCAATTCTTCCGGAATCTTGCGCAAAAGCTGTCCGCCGATATGAATATTTTCATCAATTAAAAGAATTCTTACATTATAATCCGAAAGGATATTCGCCGCTGCAATACCGGCAAAACCACTGCCGATGATGATTACATCATAATGATTATTTTTCTCAATCATTGGTCGTTATTTTCATTCCTTCTTGTACTTCCGTCATACACGCCCGGATATTCGGCACGCCGTTTATAGTGACGGTGCATTCAAAGCAGACTCCCATGCCGCACAGCGCTCCCCGGGGTTCATGATTCACCGGATTTTTTTTAAGCTGTTTATGTCCGGCTGCCATCAAGGCCGCTAGTACGGTTTCACCTTTATAGGCTTCTATCCCGCGGCCGTTTACTTCGATCGTGATTTTTTCGTTTCTCTTAATTGAAGGTATTCTTAAATCATCCATTATGCTTTATCTCTTTGACAACATCTAAAATTCAGGTCAATAGGCTATCTTCTGTTCAAAAAAATGTCAAGCAATAATTCCGTTTACCCAAACTAAAGAGTCCGATTTTCAAACTGCATTGATTGGGAAATGAAAGCCGGGCATTTTCATTTTGCTTTGACATGAAGCAAGATTGATTTGACTTAAAACAACATCTATGATAAAAAAAAATTCATTTTTTAATCAGGATCTCAAAATGAAAGAGAATTATGATATCGCCGTGATCGGCGCAGGAATCATCGGGATGGCTGCGGCCTTCTATCTCAGCCAGAATGGCACGAAAATCGCCGTGATAGATAAAGACTACATCGGATCTGGTTCAACCGGCCGCTGTATCGCCGGAATCCGGCAGCAGTTTTCAACACCCGCATCCATAGGCATGATGAAAGAAAACATCGCCCTTTTTTCCCAGATGGAGGATGAATTCGGTTTTTCCGTCGAATTTGCAAAAAGCGGCTATCTGCTGCTGGCTCATGATGAAAACCTCATGGATATCTTCAAATCCAACGTGCAAATCCAGAAAAAAGAAGGAATCAATGTTTCATTACTCAGCCCGAAGGAAGCCGCATCTGTTGAGCCGAAATTAAATACCGATGCCCTTGTAGGAGCGGCTTATTGTCCGGATGACGGGCAAGCATATCCTTTTGCCGTTTTGCGAGGCTATAAAACAAAAATCGATGAAGCCGGCGGGGATTTTCACTTGAACAATCCAGTCATCGGAATCGAAAAGAAGAGTAATTTTCACCTCACTTTGCAAAAGAATACTCTTATAGAAGCCAATAAAGTTCTTCTGAGTGCGGGTCCCTGGGCAAGAGAACTTGGTCATCAGCTCGGATTAGACCTGCCCTTCTTTCCGGAAAGACATGAAGCTGTCATCACAGAAAGAATTCCCCGTTTAATCGGGCCCATGCTGGTTGATTACCGCCGGAACGGCTGCTATTTCCAGCAACTGCTTTCCGGGCAGATTATCGGCTGCTATACGCCTGATCCCAACGTACCGGGGATAAGAACGGAAAGCTCACTTGAATTCATGACTGAAATGGCTAAGCGAATGGTACGGCTGATTCCGGAATTGAGCAGGACGTCCCTGCTCAGGCATTGGGCGGGATGCTACACCATGACTCCGGACGGCAATCCTATCGTTGATCAAACACAGGTGGATGGACTTTATGTCGCTTCCGGGATGAGCGGCCATGGATTTATGTTCGGCCCTGCAATCGGCAAACATTTAGCCCATTTCATGATTCAGGATGAATGGGACACAGATTTCAGTGAATTTTCCATATCCCGGTCATTTGATAGTAAAGAAAGCCTTAAATGATCACTCGGGAAGAATGATTTTTATGCGGATATCCTCTTCTCCGTATTGGAAAACCGCCCGTCTTCCATCCATCATTTCATAACCGGTGTTGGAAATGACTTTGGCTTTATCTCCGGAATGGACGACATTTAATGTCAGCCGTCTTTTCCGCAGCGGCAAGTTCGCCTGAATTTCCTTGATACCCGGCAGCAGGCGAGGCTGAATGGCTACTGTTTCCACTCCCGGCCGGATTCCAAGCATATGATGAACAATAAAATGCAGCATTTCCGACCAGATCCAGGGAGGAATCCCTGCCTGGGGAAAAAGCGGGGATGGACGCGGGCCATAGAATTCAAACCAGGTGCCCGCTTTAGCTCCCGGCAGGCTGTTCAGCCACCGCAGCACTTTCCAGGCCGCCTGCTCGTGTCCAGCTTCAAGATTAGCCCGCGCAATAAACAAGGACGCAAAAGGCCGGGGGCCAGGAGAGTCCGGTTCGGAATGGACATGGTACCGGCCGTATCCGCCGCCGGTCCAATCCTGATTCCACAGCTTCTCCAATTCATCCAAAGTCCTTTGGGCCAAGGGAGAATCAGGGGAAATGAAATGCATGGCAATGGGCAAAGCTGAGGATGAGTCCGGATTGAGTTCATGTCTGCCCGGCCGGGATAAGGGGCCTCCCTGGGGAATCTTCTCATTTTGCGTCATATGAATATCATCTTGAACCGCTCCCCGAATGCCGCGCCTCTTGATCAAATATCCCTGGTGAACAAGACTGAAGCGGACATCTTCTAAAGCAGCATGCTTTAACCGGCAGGCCTCAGATCGCCAGCGCCGGCTGGATTTTTTATCTCCGATATACTCCGCCAATTCCGCAGCGGCTTCCAAACCCATAGAAACAAAAACTTGATAAGCCAGTTCCATTCCGCGCTGTATGCCGTGAAAACAGTGTCGTTTCCAAAATTCTCTCTGATTAGCCAGCATTCCGGACGGCCGATGCTTGAACTTTTGTTTCAGGGGAAAATCCGCCAGTGACCGTATAGCCGGCCAGTATGATTTAATCCAGCCCAAGTCCCCGGTCCAGGCATAATATTGGTGGACGGCTTGCAGGAGAATCCCGTTTTGATCGAACTCCGCTTCCTCTCTCACCTTCCCGGAATCGACAGTAGAGCCATCCGGCTGAACAAAATCACGCAGCAGCCGCTCTAAAACGATCCGGGCGCGGTGAGGCTGTCCAGCCTGAAGCAGCCCCCGGGCGGTCATCGCATTATCCCTGACCCATTCCCGTTTATATCGCCAAATACCGGCATCCACTTTGCCCGATTTGGATACAACCGCAGTCAACTGATTTCTGGC
>CAYRTV010000324.1:0-3623 GCA_964427225.1 uncultured Eubacteriales bacterium | reverse complement strand
AAATATTAAAAAATTTTTTGAAAGACAAGAGATAAAATGGCTAATCCAAAAAGAAAACACTCTCATTCAAGAAAAAATAAGAGGAGGGCTCATCAAGCATTAGAAGTTCCTTCTCTTTCTTTATGTTCCAATTGCGGACATCCTAAATTACCCCACAGGGCCTGTCCCGAATGCGGTTTCTACAAAGGACGGCAGGTCATTGAAGGTGCTGAAGACTGAGCGAAGGAGCAGGAATGAGGATTGCTGTCGATGCCATGGGGGGAGATTACGGCCCGGTTGTCTCCGTGGCCGGAGCTTTGAGCGCCGCCCGTGAATTCGACATTGACGTTTTATTAGTCGGAGCTGAAGAACTTATTCGGAAGGAACTGGCGGCGCGTGATCAGGGGGGAGCACGGATTGATGTCGTCAATGCCGCGGAATCCATTGGCATGAGCGAGGGCATTTTGTCCTTCCGCAGAAAGAAAAGATCTTCCATCCTGGTTGGGACCCAGTTAGTTAAAGACAAAAAAGCCGAAGCCTTTGTCAGCATGGGTAATACCGGGGCCGTGGTCTATATCTCGAAAAAAGTCCTGGGAGCACTCGACGGCGTCGAAAGGCCGGCGCTGGCGCTGCTGATTCCCACACTGAAAGGTCTGACTCTGTTGACGGATGTGGGAGCGAACGTGAATTGCACCCCGGAGCATTTGGAACAATTCGCTGTTATGGGTGAGATTTTCATGGAAAGCGTATTGGGGATTCAGCGGCCCCGAATCGCTTTGATGAGCATTGGGGAAGAAGATACAAAAGGCAATAATTTAACCAGGGACGTCTACGAACGGCTGTCGGCATCTTCTATGAACTTCGTCGGCAATATTGAGGGAAAGGATATTTATTCCGGGAAAGCGGATGTCATTGTCACAGACGGCTTCACCGGTAATGTTGCCCTCAAAACCAGCGAAGGCGTGATCGAAGCCTTTGCCAATATGGCGAAAAATGAGATGATGAAAAATATTTTCGTTAAACTTGGTTTCTTGCTTATGAAGCGGCATTTGAAAAAATTGTATAAAAGAGTGGATTATTCAGAATACGGGGGTGCTCACCTCTTGGGAATAAACGGGGTTTGCATAGTTGGACACGGACGGTCAAACCCGGTGGCGGTCAAAAACGCCATCCGGCTCGCACGTGATTATGTAAAGGGCCGGGTTCAGGAAAATATAAAAAAAAAGCTGGAGCAGACCCCGGAAGTACTGAACGGAGCGGGAGCCTGATGGATTTTAAAGAAAAGACATTTATTGTAACCGGGGCATCCCAGGGAATCGGAAAAACCGTCGCTCTGGATTTGGCGCAGAAAAACGGCCAGGTGCTTCTGGTGGACATTCAAAAAGACAAGCTGGCTGAGGTTGCAGAAGAAATACGGAGCCGGAACGGAAAGGCGGCCCCATATGCAGCGGATGTCTCCCGGATGGATCAAGTTTCGGAGATGCTGAAAGAGATGATCAGCGCGCACAAAACCATTCATGGATTGGTCAATAATGCCGGCATAACCCGTGACAGTCTACTGCTCCGGATGAAAGAAGAGGACTGGGATGCGGTGCTGGCAGTTAATTTAAAGGGTGTTTTTAATCTGACCAAGGCTATTATCCGGCATTTGGCCGGAAACCGGTATGGCCGTATTGTGAATGTCTCTTCGGTGGTTGGGCAAATGGGAAATGCCGGGCAAGCCAACTATTCAGCCTCCAAGGCGGGTGTGATTGGATTCACAAAATCCGTGGCCAGAGAACTGGCATCCCGGGGCATAACCGTGAATGCGGTGGCTCCAGGCTATGTCGCCACTGATATGACTGCCAGTCTGCCGGATGATGTAAAGGACGCTTTTATTAAAATCATCCCCATGAAGCGCTTCGGCCGTCCGGATGAAGTGTCGTCCGTTATTCAATTTCTCTTATCGGATGATGCGGCGTATCTGACGGGCCAGGTCATTGGTGTCAACGGCGGCATGTATATGTAATTGATTTTGAAAATAAAATATAACAGGAGGAAATGATGGAGCGAGAAGAACTTCTGAAAAAAATCAAAACCATTGTTTCGGACAAACTGAGTATCAGTGAAGACCAGGTGACGGAAGATGCGTCTTTTATCGATGACCTGGGAGCAGACTCTCTGGACACCGTTGAATTAGTCATGGCTTTGGAAGATGAATTTGACCTGGATATTCCGGACGAAGAAGCTGAAAAATTGACCACAGTAGGCAAAGCCATGGACTATGTCATGGAAAACGCCGGCTGAATCTTCAGTCCATTCAACAGATGAAGCAGCCTGAAAAATCAGAAAGAAAAATGAATCTGCGCCGGGTGGTGATAACCGGCATTGGCTTAGTCTCCCCCCTTGGTTTGGGGGTCAAGGCCAATTGGGACGCTGTGCAAAACGGGAAATCGGGAATCGGTCTGATTTCCCGTTTTGACACAGAAGGCTTCTCCAGTAAAATTGCGGGTGAAATAACCGATTTTTCAGCCGAAGATTTCATTGAAAAAAAAGAAGCCCGGAAAATGGACCCGTTCATCCAATATGCCGTTACCGCAGCCGAACTGACCATCCAAGACGCGGAAATCGATCGCACTTTGCTTGAAGGAGGAAGAACCGGAGTCTATGTTGGTTCCGGCATCGGCGGCATCGGCGGCATCGAAGATACGGTTAGAACCCTGGTCAAAAAAGGACCGGGCCGGGTGTCCCCTTTCTTCCTGATTTCCACCATTATCAATGAAGCTGCTGGACAGATTTCCATCCGCACGAAATCAAGCGGTCCGAATATGGCGAATGCCACCGCTTGTACGACCGGAACCCATTCCATTGGAGATTCATACCGCATTATTGCCCGCGGGGATGCAGACAGAATGCTTGCCGGCGGCGCGGAAGCGCCGGTGACTCCATTGGGTGTTGCCGGATTCTGCGCTATGCGGGCTCTGTCCACCCGGAATGATGCGCCGCAAAAAGCCTCGCGGCCCTTTGACAAGGAAAGGGACGGCTTTATTGTCAGTGAAGGAGCGGGTATTCTGCTGCTGGAAGAGCTGGGCGCTGCTATGCGCCGGAATGCGCCTATCTATGCGGAAATCATCGGTTATTCCATGAACGGAGATGCCTATCATGTTTCCGCTCCCTGTCCGGATGGAGATGGAGCTTACCGGGTGATGAAAAATGCGCTGAAAGACGCCGGCCTCGTTCCGGAACAGCTGCAGTATGTCAATGCCCACGGCACTTCGACACCATGGAATGACAAAATCGAGACCCTGGCGATAAAACGGGTGTTCCAAGACCATGCCCCCAAACTGGCGGTGAATTCAACGAAGTCCATGACTGGTCATCTTTTAGGAGCAGCCGGCGGACTGGAAACCGGCATTACAGCCCTGGCGCTGAAAAACCAAATCATTCCGCCCACCATCAACTATGAAAACCCGGACCCGGAATGTGACCTAGATTACGTTCCGAACCAGATGCGTCCCGGAGAAATTTTGCATGCCCTGTCGAATTCATTTGGTTTTGGCGGCACGAACGGGTGCCTGATCTTAAAACGCTTTGACCGGTAAATATTGACTGTCCAATACGGCCTGGACGTATTTGACCTTTTTCCCTTCCTTTTATATCATCAA
>CAYRTV010000323.1:0-3634 GCA_964427225.1 uncultured Eubacteriales bacterium | reverse complement strand
TAGTGAAGAACCACGACTTCCTCGCCGCAAACCGAAATCTGCGGCAATCTCGGCCTGTGAATAATCCAGGCTAGTTTAGGCATTTTTCAACAACAATGGCGATTTTCCGGGCAAGGGTTTCAATCTGGCCGCGGTCCCGGCCTTCCACCATCACCCGTGCGACTGGTTCGGTTCCGGAATAACGGAGATTCAGACGACCCTGTTTACCCAGTTCACGTTTCGATTTCCGCATGGAATCCAGGATTTTCGGATGATTTCTGAAGTCGTCTTTGCGGGCAACCGGAACATTATGAATAATTTGAGGAAATTCCCTATAATCCGCAACCATTTCTGATATAGTCGTCCCCTCAGATGTCAACGCTTCCACGATTCTCAAGCTGGTCAGGATACCGTCACCGGTAGGGCAGTCATCCAGCAGGATGGTATGGCCGGATTGTTCTCCCCCCAGATTACTGCCGATGCGGAGCATGTCTTCAAGAACATACTTATCTCCTACGCGGGATCGGTGCAGTCGAATTCCCATTTTCTGCAGCTTTAATTCCAGCGCGAGGTTGGTCATGATTGTACCCACCAATGTGTCCGAGGCCATGCGTTTATTCTTTATAAAATAGCGGGAGAGTATGAGCAGGGTGTGGTCACCGTTAAGCAGCCGGCCTTTTTCATCAACCCAAAGGACCCGGTCCGCATCCCCGTCATAGGCCACTCCCAAATCAGCCGAGCGGGATATAACTTCAGCAGCCAGGCGCTGAGGATAAAGGGAACCGCAGCTTAGATTAATATTTTTGCCGTTGGGTTTATCACAAATAGAATGAATCTCAAATCCCAGAGAAGAAAAAATGCCCTGGGCATAGGCAGATGCTGAGCCAAAAGAGCAATCCACCACCAGCCGCGGATCTTTGGATCTTTGTGACGGCTGAAAACGGGTTTTCAAAAACGATATGTAATCCCCGCTTAAGCCTAAATCGACTGGAGGCGAAATGGATCCCGCGGCGGGTTCATGAGATGAATGAAGTATATTTTCTTCAATTTCTTCTTCCCAGCTCTCGGGAAACTTGCGGCCGGATGCGGCGAAAATTTTAATTCCATTATATTCAAAGGGATTATGAGAGGCGGAAATGACCACTCCGGCGGAAAATTTGTGTTTTTGCGTCAGATAGGATACTGCGGATGTGGGAATGATCCCCGCCGATACCGCCTTCCCTCCGGCTTCGTAAATCCCTTGAAACAGATGTTTTTCTATCCATTTTCCTGATAAACGGGTATCCCGTCCCAGCAAAATCCGCAGGGATTTGTTTTTCCGCTCCAGCAGCCGCACCAATGCTCTCCCTACGCGGTAGACAGTAGTCGGGTCCAGAGGGGAGGTGCCGGCAACAGCACGAATTCCGTCAGTTCCAAATAGTTTCATTGCCAATTGTGTTTTTCAGTGTTACTTTTTTTGGGGAGTTTTCCCCGGTACTTTTTCCGCTGTATCATTTTTACTGATTTGCAATCTGATCAATACAGTATTTTTAGGGCTGGTTAGGGATAAATCAGGATCAGGCAGAATCAGATCAGCTTCCATCTCGGTACTTTGAGTTAAGCCGGAGATGTCAACCGGGCTGGTGCGGACAACTTTCTGGGAATCAACAATACTTTCCGGACCTTTAACCAGAACCTCGGGAGGAATGACTTCAACTTGAAGCAAGGTATATTCTTCCGGCAGTGTGCCGATTACATTTGGTTTAACCTCCAGCATGATTTCCTTGGATTTTTCAAATTTTAGATTGATCTTACTGGGATAAATTTCCTTCACTTCCGCGCCTTCAGGAATACTGACCATGCTCCGGTTGAGTGAATATTCTTCCTGTGCAACAGATGCTTTCTGCATATCAAGAACAGTATGAACGTTTGCGGAAGACAGCTGCGGTATCAAACGGTTAGGCGCGCGGATAGTCACATCAACGGTTTGGATGGGCCTTTCGACCAATTCCATATCCGATGGGATATTGTGAAGCTCCAAGGGAACAGTCAGGGTTTTTTCTGAAAACGTTTTTTCTTCCGGGATAAGAGAGAACCACAACACCAATGCGAATAAAAACGAAACCAGTTTGAGACTAAGGTTGCGGGTAAAAAATTTTCGTATTTTTTCAATCATGTTATCTTAAATAGTTCAATAATCTGTCTTTCAGCTGAGACTTATCCAAGCCTCTCTCCATATTTCCTTCAATGACCAATGAGATTGTTCCGGTCTCCTCAGAGACCACAACGACCGCGGCATCCGTTTCCTGAGATAAGCCGAGGGCTGCCAGGTGGCGGGTGCGGGTTTTAAATTGAATTCCCAATCGATGGGATGCGGGCAGCGGCAGCAGACAGCCGGCTGCCAGAATTTTGTTTTCTCGAATCAGCACAGCTCCGTCATGCAGGGGAGAATGGGGAAAAAACAGGCTGACCAGTAAATCTTTTGACATCTCCGCATCAATGCGGACGCCTCTGGAAGCGTAGCTTTGCAGCGATATTTCCTTTTCAAACGCAACCAAAGCCCCGATTTTGCGGACGGATAAATATTCCATGGCGAAAAAAAAGTCTTCCATTTTTTCTTCGAGCGATGTCAACGATTCTTTGCGGCGAAAGGACCGCGAGCCGATTGAAGTGAGAAACCGGCGGATTTCTCCCTGAAAAAGAATAATGATAGCAATGAAAATGTAAGAAATAAAACTTTTTATGATACGGTGGGAAACCAGCAGGCGCCCCCATTGGGTGATGAGGTATAAAACCGCCACCAAGCCTAAGCCGATAGCCATCTGATAGGCTTTCGTATCTTTGATGAGCCGGAAAAAGGAATACAAAATAAATGTGAGCAGCATGATGTCCAGAAAATCAGCCAAAGTAAACCGTTCGATGGCTGTGATGATTTCGCGGAAGATATCAATGAACATGTGACTCATCCCTTCCGGTATCGGGTTCGCAGGTATCAGAGACGGCGGATTCGGCCAATATGGCTTCAGCGACACGGACTGCCCGCTTGACGGGGCCCACATCATGGACCCTGAGGATATGAGCTCCGGCCTGCATCGCCAGCAAACAAGCGGCTATAGTTCCTTCCACCCGTTGTTCCGGAGGTAAATCCAGGATTTGTCCCAAAAACGACTTTCGGGAAACTCCAATCGCGACAGGAATTTTCAACTGGTTAAATGCATTCAGGTTTCGGATCAAACGAAGATTTTGCTGCCCGTTTTTTGCAAAACCGATGCCCGGGTCCATCACCAGGCACTCTTTTTTGATCCCGGCCTCTAAGGCATGGGCGACTTGCCGTTCAAAAAAAGTCTTTATTTCCTCTAAAAGATCGGAATAATGCGTCAATTTCTGCATTGTTTGAGGTGTTCCCCGCATATGCATGAGAATTACGGGAATCTGCTTTTCTGCGGCCAGAAAGAGCATATGCGGGTCTGCCCGCATAGCGCTGATGTCATTTAGAATATCCGCTCCGGCAGCCAAAGCCGCGGTCAAAACTTTTGATTTGGTGGTATCAACCGAAATGAGAGCATCCGTATGCCGCCGGATTCCTTCAATCACCGGAATAACACGGTCTGTTTCTTCTTCTGCGGATACTGCTGCAGCACCTGGGCGGGTGCTTTCTCCTCCGATATCCAAAATT
>CAYRTV010000322.1:0-3635 GCA_964427225.1 uncultured Eubacteriales bacterium | reverse complement strand
AGGTGCCGTCGCCCGCTGTCGCCGGAATGCCGGGCAGTCCGTCTATGGTCACATCCGCCAGGCCTGATCCGTCGGCCGTAACCGTTCCGGATATTGTGTATGTAACAAGTGCGGCTGTATAATCATTCTCTATGTTATTGGTAACATTCGGATAAATATTCTGTGTCGGGCTAAATGT
The DNA here is from genome assembly GCA_964427225.1 of uncultured Eubacteriales bacterium. Taxonomy (GTDB): domain Bacteria; phylum Acidobacteriota; class Aminicenantia; order Aminicenantales; family Aminicenantaceae; genus CAYRTV01. The sequence continues at coordinate 3,457 of CAYRTV010000322.1, read as the reverse complement.
ATAGCCGGTTTTTTCCGGTGCCACCGTGCCGCCCCAGCCGTAGTCCACCGTGCCGCTGTACTGCCCGGATAGATTCGTAGACGGGTTCCCCGGCAGGCCGCTCATCGTGACTGAGGCCAAACCTGAACCCGAAGCGGTCACCGTCCCTGAAATGACATACGAATTAAGCAAGGCGGAATAATCCTGATCCAATTGATCGCTTGTAACATCCTCGTACGATATGGATTCGGGAATGAATGAATAACCGGTTTTCACCGGCGTGACCGTCCCGCTCCAATTGTTTTCAACCGAGTCACTATACTCTCCGGACGAATCGGTCAGGGGAGACGAAGGCAAGCCGTTCATGCTTGCACCCTCCAAGGGTGTGCTGCTCACTTCACCCGGCACCAAGATTTTACCGGAAATAAGGTAGGAAGGGGGATTCGGAGTATCAAAACTCCATGTCTCACTTATTGTTTCCCCGTAGTCATTGACAGCGTGTATTTTCCAATAATATGTTTCGTTATAATCCAATGTGGCTGAATAATGAGAGGATAAAACCTGGGTTTCGAAATCGGGCGGAAAGGTCGTTCCTAAATACACTTCGTAAACGTCCGCATTACTTGAATTTTCCCATTCAAGATCAACTTCATTGCCGGCAAGCGTAGAGCCGTCCGAAGGACTTATAAGACTGAAATCTCCCGGTTCAAAACCGCTTCCGGCACACTGCAAAATGGATGCCAGGCTTGTCTGCTGCGGTGAAGGAACAGTTACATCTGCGATTGAAACGGGCGGAGTGGATTCTACTATCGCGAGATTATAAGCGGTTAGTTCCTCGGAATTCACCCCAAGACTCAACGTACTGATCAAGTCACAAGGTTCTCCGACTGTTCCAAGAGAATCCAGTTTAAGCCCCCAAATCCATCCTTCTGTGCCTGAGGATGAGTAATGCAAGCCTGTAAGAACATATCCACCGTCAGCGGATGGCTGCCAGTGGTTTCCAAATTCGCCATAAGAACCGGAATATTTTTTCGCCCACTCAACGGCCGGAACACAGACAGCGGGATCCACATAAGCCAGCTTTACAGCCACAGCGCTTGGTTTTGTGTCGGATAATGTTCCGACAATTAAAAATTCTCCTCCCCCTAATTCCTCAATATATTCAAGTTCCAGGGAAGCACCAGATCCTCCCTTAAAGTGTGTGTACCTGAAATAATGAACATTTAAAGAATTATCTATTTTAAAAAAATATGGAGTCTTAGCATCGGATTCCATCGAAATTAGATTTCCTCCGATGATATAACCGTTGTAAGATGTCGAATCATTCGTGATGGGACGAATGGAAACAGGCATTTCCTGCCAGCTAGATGTCCCATACGCTTTATCCGAAATCAAGTTGCCCGTTCCGTCGAGGAGACCAACCCGGACATCCTGATCGTTCGTATAAGAAGGAGTATAATAAGAGAGAAAGGCGTATGTTTCTGTCTCGTTTCCCGGCATTACAGCCACGCTTACGACTTCGTCATCATTAGAATTTCCATCAGAATAGCGCCATTGGCTGTTCCCAGAACTGTCAACTTTGAATACTAAATTGTCCTTATGTGGATTGCCCCCGTATTCCCGCTTGAAACAAAACCCTCCCAATAAAAAACCATTATCCACTGTGGGCTGAATATCGCTTAACCCAGTCCCAGTACCGTAACCATAGGGTCCGCTTTCGATTTCTTTCACCCATTCAATTGATAATTTGTCCGGATCAATTTTTATAATCCGCCCCCGGCTTTGAGGGAGCTCCAAATGAGTGTATTCAACGTTCCCCGCGATAACAAGTCCCCCGTCATGCGCCTCAACCATGCCGGAGGGCTTAAAGGGAGCTCCAAAAGGAAAAGCCTTTTGACCGGCGATCGTTCCGTCAGGGTTTAAAACCATTAAAATCAGGTTTTCATCTCCCGCCCCAACCTGCCATGTCCCGGCAATGGCATATTTTCCTGAAGAAAGCAGAAGAACGGATGTTCCTTCTGCATTTTCTTCTCCTCTGCCGTATGACCGCACCCACTTCTGCGAAAAAAGTGGTGCTGTCATAATAAATAAAATCAATATTCCTGTAATAATAAGTTGCTTTTTCATTCTTTCCACTCCCATTTTTTTTTAAATTATTTTCAATAAAAACTTTTTTCCATAATTTACTTAATTATATGCAAATTAAATACCAGACTTGCGGTTTTTCCGGGGCACTGAACATAAGCCCGGATAAAAACAATACGATTAATGAGACAATTATTCATTACAATTCTCCTTTCATTTATTAAAAAGCTAAAAAGTTGCAATTTTCGTGCCACCATGGCATATATTTCATAAGTTATTTATAAATATATAATTATGCTGCTGGTATATTTTTATATTATTTTTGTTAAGTGTATCGTATACGCACTCCCTTTTTTCCCAATTATTTTTAATTGCACTATTTTCTATAATTTAAATATAAAAAACAACATGCGTGCGCAAATGATACATATCAAGATCGAATTGTTCAGTCGTTCGGTCGTCCAACCCCCACATTCCATCCCTATCTCTGCGGAAGCGGCACCCCCGTCATTCCAGGAGCGAAACGGCATTCCGTGTCATCGGCCTGCGGCAGCTCCCCCATGTCATCCCCAGGGCGGCTCCTGCCGCCCATAGGGATCTTAGACTGCCTCGCCGAAAAAGCCCGCCCCGGCGGGTCATTTTAGAACTAATAATCAAAGCATCAGCGATGACGACTTCTCTTTCTTCGCTTCTTCCACTATAGTGGTGAGCAATTCTTTTTTATTGTAATCCGTATAAGACGCCCCAACAAATATAAACCCTGAGCTGAGCCGGGATGCTCCCTAACCAGCTTTTTCAACACTTTTTCCGCCTCTCCGGGTTTTTGAGCCTGTATATATAAGGAATAGAGACGAAGATAAGTGGTCACTTCTTCCGGATTGGCTTTGAGGCGGCGTTCCAAATCTTGCACGGTTTGTTTCCATTCAGGGATTGAATCCGGGTCCCCCGGCATATCCGGGTCATAAACAGGAGCTCCGCGGTCGTCAGCTGCCACAGGTACCCGGAATTGGAATTCAATCATGAGATTTTCCAATTTTTTTTTTGCGGAGCCGGCAGGTCAAGCAGCATGACTCCTTCTATTTCCAATAGATCAACAGCTTGGAAAGATGTTCCTTCGCCAGGGAAATATGATCCAAATAATGGTGAGACAGAGCCAAGTAGATATGAGCTTCACCTAGTAAAAAAATAGGCTCTTCACCCAATCCGAACATGCCCACTTTAATCTCAGTGACCGCATCCTGGAAACGGCCGTTCGAAAACGATTCTTTTTTTTTCCAGCATCCGGCTGTAAAGCGATGTTTTTGCACATTCTTTTTTATCAGCGATTACATGATTTTCATTGAAAGTTCAAATGGAACGTTTTTCATTTGCACATTTATATTATAATCGCCAT
>CAYRTV010000321.1:0-3636 GCA_964427225.1 uncultured Eubacteriales bacterium | reverse complement strand
GGAGATGCTGCAGGGCAAAACCGGCGTACTCAGACGGGAGCGACATCTCGAACACGGCTAAATCTCTGCCGGTATGGGCGTTGAAATAGGCACCATGACGGCGGATTTCTTTTCGAATGATTTCCGGCGGCCGGTTTTCTGATCCGAAAAAAAGAAGAGAATGTTCCAATATATGCACGAGACCGTTGGTTCGCTCGGTTTCATTTTTAGACCCAACATCAAAGGCAAGAACAATGTTAATCAACGGCAAACCGGGTTTCTCTGAGAGAAAGACCTTTAATCCATTGTCAAGTTGAAAATATTGTTCTCCGTTTTTGCTGTGCTGCAAAGCGGATAGAGCTATGGGTATCAAAAACAGGATCCCAATCAGCAAAGTGCCACATTTCCGGCTCATGACGCCGCCCTAATGTAGGTTTTTTCAAACTGCTGGATATCCGATAAATGGCCCATCACCAACAATGTGTCTCCCGCTTCGATATCCACGTTGGGCTGGGGATTGAAGACGATATCTTCATGGCCGGCATCTCCTTCTATATATAAACAGTGAGGACTTTGGTCAAGGTCCTCAATTTTCTTTGGATCTTTATCAATAATAACAAATGGAAGTCTTTCCGATTCCAGCTGTTTTCTGACAATTCGGCCCATACGGCCGTGTCCGCAGATGATAAAATGATCTTTAATAGTTTCCAGTTGTCTTTGCATGGCTCTTCTCCGCCAAAAAGCATAAAATCCGCCCCCAAATGCGATTTCCGCAAGTTTGGTGAAACCTAAAATGGCTGTTCCTACCCCGCTTAGAATGATAAAAATGGTGAAAAGCTGACCGGCAGCCGAGAGCGGCTGTTTCATTTCCCGGAACCCAACAGTGAAAATCGTTATAACGGTCATATATAAAGAATCGAGGACATTCAAATCTTCGATGACGATGTATCCAATTGTTCCTATCAGTAAGACCAGGAAAACGAGTAACAATGGTTTCCACATATTATAAATTCATATTACACCAATGGTTATTTTCTGACAAGAAGCAGGATTCATGGGGGGGGCAGGTCCATTATCACAAGACATTGTATTGCCGGATGAAAGAAAAGCGGCGAAAAATGAACCAGCATGTCATCCTGAGGCCTGCGGCAACATGCAAATGTCATCCCCAGGCCGCGGCAGCGGCCGTGGGGATCTTAGAGTCATACTTTTTTATGTAATAATCCAGGCTGAACAAATGGAAAATAATTGTTATAATAAACATTGAGTTCATTTGGCATGATTTTTGGATATAACTAGGGATAGGAGGTATATTCTATGCGTTTACTTGGAAAAGAAGAACTAAAGAGTTTGAGGGAACAAACGGGCGATTATTGTGTATCCCTTTACATGCCGGCTGAGATTGCGGGAAGAGAGACCCGTATGAATGCCATAAGATTTAAAAATCTTATCGGCGAAGTGGAAAAGCAATTGAACGATTCGGATTTGAATCAAAAGGAAATCAAGAATATGCTGGAGCCGGCCAACGAACTTTTGAATGATACGGTTTTCTGGCAGCATCAAAGTGAAGGTTTGGCGGCATTCTTTACACTGGACAATATTAATTACTATCGCCTGCCCATTTCTTTTAAAGAGGAAGTGATTATAAATAAACGCTTTTATCTTAAACCGCTGCTTCCTTTGTTCAGCGGAGACGGCCGCTTCTATGTATTGGCCTTGAGTCAAAAGAATATTCGTCTGCTGCAGGCTTCGCGGTACAGTTTCAGTGAACTGCCTTTACAGGATGTCCCCACTAGTATGGAGGAAGCCTTAGGTTATGACAACCTGGAACATCACTCCCAATTTCACGTAGCCAGCCGCACCGGCCAGCAGAGAGGTGATGTTATGTTCCATGGACACGGCGGCGGGGAAGATAATTTTAAGGACGATATCCAGCGCTATTTCCAGAGAGTGGATAAAGGCTTGCGTGAGATTCTCACCGGAGAAAATGCGCCCATGGTCATAGCCGGAGTTGATTATTTAATTCCTTTATATAAAAACGCCAACTCTTATGAAAATCTATTGGACGATTATGTCAGCGGAAATCCGGATGAATCCACCTCAGAAACTCTGCACCAAGAAGCCTGGAAGATTGTTGAGCCCTGCTTCAAGCAGGAACAGGAGAAAGCTGAAAAGCAGTTTCAGGATTTATTCCATACCGGTCAAACCTCCCAAGATATAAAAAAAATCCTTCCGGCAGCTCATTTTGGAAAGGTGGGTTTGCTTTTTCTTGATGTTGACGATCAAAAGTGGGGTTCATTTGATCCGGACGAAAGCTTGGTAAAGATTGAAAAAGAGAGACAGCCCGGTTTGGAAGAATTGATCGACTTGGCGGCGGTTAAGACTTTAGCCACTGGGGGAACAGTTTATGCTGCGAAAAAAGATGACATGCCGGTGAAGTCTTCGGTTGCAGCCTTATTCCGCTGGACTTGAACTCCATAAACGCGCGAATACAGGACGGATAATAACTCTTCACCTGAAACTATTTGATTTGCCATTTTCACCGGGGTGGAATATAGTAGGCCTATGAAGGCTGCGGCTTCGCCGTCCTCGGGATGACATGGTGTGCCATTTCCTAACCTGAATAGTTCAGGCTAATTAATCGTATAGGCTAGCAGGAGACCCTAATATGAGTGCGAAACGCAAAGAAAAGATTCTTGTTGCGGATGATGAAAAAAATATTCGCAACTCACTTAAAATGATCTTCGAATATGAAGGCTACGCATTTCTGGAAGCTGAAGATGGGGAAAAAGCGCTTGAAGTATTTGATGAAAATGTCGGCATAGATTTGATTTTACTTGATGTCAAGATGCCGGGGAAAGACGGATTAGAGGTATTAAAAGAACTCCGCAGCCGACCGTATTCTCCGGAAATTATCATGATTTCCGGTCACGGGACCGTGCAAACCGCGGTGGAGGCCACCAAATTAGGAGCGTTTGATTTTCTGGAAAAACCGCTTCATCGCGAGAGGGTTCTATTAAGTGTACGCAATGCTCTCAGCCGAAAACACCTGGTACAGGAGAACAAAAACCTCCGTCAGAAGGCAGAGAAGCAATATCAATTGATTGGAAATTCGCCTTTGATGAAAAAACTTTGGGAAGAGATCAATAAGATTGCTCCTACCAATACCACTGTGATGATTTATGGCGAGAGCGGGACCGGCAAGGAACTCATCGCCCGCGCCATCCATGCTCAAAGTCACAGAGCCAAGGAAGCTTTTATTCAGGTGAATTGCGCCGCTATTCCTGAAGAGTTGATTGAAAGTGAACTATTTGGACATGTCAAAGGAGCATTCACCGGCGCCACGGAGAAGAAGCCGGGGAAATTTGAACTGGCTGACGGCGGCACTATCTTTCTGGATGAAATTGCGGATATGAGTCTGAAAACTCAGGCAAAAGTACTGCGGGTTCTGGAAGAAGGCGAGGTGCAGAAAGTTGGATCCACCAAAATCAATAAAATCGATGTCAGGGTGATTGCAGCCACCAATAAAGATTTGAAACAGGAAATCGCCGATAATCATTTCAGAGAAGACTTATACTTTCGTTTGAATGTGGTTCCGCTTTATTCGCCGCCGTTGAGAGAAAAATCCGAAGATATTCCGCTTCTGATTGAGTATTT
>CAYRTV010000320.1:0-3672 GCA_964427225.1 uncultured Eubacteriales bacterium | reverse complement strand
GGATTACTCAATCCCAATCTCAATCCGAATTATACTTTTGAAAATTTTGTGGTCGGTTCCTGCAATCAATTTGCCCATGCCGCCGCCAGTGCGGTCGTGAAAAACCCCGCCAAATCTTATAATCCGCTTTATATTTATGGAGGTGCCGGCCTGGGAAAAACACACCTCATGAATGCAATCGGCCATTATATGCTTAACGGCAGCAATCGAATGAAAATTTTGTACATCACGACCGAAAAGTTCATGAATGATTTGATCAATCATCTCCAGTACGGCAAAATCCTTGATTTTCGGGAGAAATACCGGAATATCGATCTCCTGCTCATGGATGATATCCATTATCTATCCGGAAGAGAACGAACCAAAGAAGAATTTTTTCATACTTTCAATCATTTGTATGAAAATCAAAAGCAAATTGTCATTTCCAGTGACTGCCCTCCCAAAGAAATTCCTAATCTGGAAGAAAGATTTTCTTCCCGCTTTGAATGGGGGCTGATTGCAGACTTAAAACCTCCGGACATCGAAACCCGAATCGCTATTCTCAAAAAGAAATCAGAAATGGAAGGCGTTGTATTACCCGAAAGCGTGGCTCTCTTTATCGCTGATAAAGTACATTCGAACATACGGGAATTGGAAGGATATCTTCGCCGGGTCATAGCCTATGCTTCTCTCCGTGGCGAAACCATTGATCTTGACTTGACAAAGGATGCCCTTAAATCACTGCTTGATTCAACCGCGACAGTGATCACTGTTGAAAAAATTCAGAAAGTGATCTGTCATGAATTCAAAATCAAATTATCCCAGTTAAAGAGCCGGAATAATTCCCCTAAATTCTCCTTTCCCCGCCAGGTAGCTATGTATTTATCGAAAGAATTAACGAAGTCATCCCTGCCTGAAATAGGAAAAAAATTCGGTGGAAAACATCACACCACGGTGATACATAGTATCCGGAAAATTGAGAAATTAAGAGAAAACGACGTTGAATTCAACAAAAAAATCAACAAAATAATCAATTATATGCATTAGATATAAAATGACTTATAATTTTTTTACACATTTTATTTGCATTTCTTCTTATTATTACTTAATCTTAAATTTCTTATAATAAGAAGAAAGAAGTCCTCTGGAAAGGTGGAAAAATGAATTTTTCGGCTGAGAAAAAAGAGATATTAAAGGAATTACAGCTTTTGCAGGGAATTGTGGAAAAAAGAAATACCATGCCTATCCTGGCAAATATTCTTATCATTGCATCGAATGAGGGAGTTGAATTAATCGGAACGGATTTGGAAGTTGGAATGAAAACGAATTTTAATGCGGATGTTGCTGAACCTGGGTCTATAACCATTTCAGGAAAGAAGATTTATGAAATTGTGAGGTCGCTTCCGGAAGGGCAGGCTATACAATTTTCTCAGGTAGATGATAAAATGATGGAAATCACATCCGGCGCTAGTCATTTTAAAGTGGTCTGCATGCAGAAAGAAGACTATCCTCAAGTGCCGGAACCAAGGTTTGAAAAAAATATCACATTTCCATTGAATCAATTCCAGGAAATGATCGATCAGGTTTTCTGTGCCATCACTCAGGAGCAGCGTTACTATTTAAATGGGGCCTTAATGATTATTAACGAGGATAAATGTGAAATGATCAGCACGGACGGTCACAGGTTAGCCTATTCCAGCAGGACGTTTTCCGATTTGAAGGTTGAGGGTGAAATCCGGGGTATTGTATCCAAAAAAACGCTGGGTGAGCTGAGAAAGTTTGAAGATGAATCGGTACAGTTCGATTTAGATGAAAATAATCTTTTTTTTCGGATCGGGGGAAGAACGCTGATATCCCGTATTATTGAGGGAAAATTTCCTAATTACGAAGCTGTCATACCTAAAGATAACGAATACGCCGCTGTTTTTAACAAAGAAGAAATAACCGACGCCATTCGCAGAGTTTCTTTACTGTCAACCGAACGGTCCAAGGGCATTAAGTTCAATTTAAAAAAGAACGGAGTGGAACTTTATTCATCCAATCCGGAATTAGGAGAAGCCCGGGACCAAGTTGATACCGCTTACAGCGGCGCAGAGCTTGAAATTGGATTTAACTCGGCATATTTGATTGATTTTCTGACAACCGCAAAAACAGAGAAAGTCCAGTTTTTAATGAAGGACGATAACAGCGCGGTATTGATGTTTCCGGATGAGGAAGAAAGCGGCATAGAATATAAATATGTTTTAATGCCGATGAAACTTTAAATTCAGCATTAATTATCGGCCTGAAAAGAGTAAGACTGTCCCAGGTATTCCAATTGTCCGTTTTCCAGGACGAGGATAGCTCCATACTCAGGATAATAGGATAGGATTTTTTTCGGTTCAGGAGATACAAATAAAGCAGTTGCAAGACCGTCACAAACCGCAGTGCTCGGACCGATAACAGTCACACTTTGTTTTCCGCGCGCCGGACGGCCGGTATCCGGATTAAAAATATGATGATAACGGCGCCCTCCGGAAAAAAAACATCTTTGATAATCTCCCGTTGTTGCGGCCCCGATGCCCGAGATTTGCAGAATTCCCAAGAAACCTGTTTGTCTGGGATGAGTGATACCAATCCTCCATTCGGATTGATCCGGATTCGATCCCCAGCAGTAAAGATCACCCCCGGCATTGATGAATCCGGCTGGAATATTCATTTTTTTACATTCCTGATAGGCTAAATCGATCCCCCAGCCTTTGGCGATGCCGCCCCAATCCAATTCCATTGCTTCAGGAACAATCAGAGCGCTGTTTTGTATTTTGATCTTATCCAATCCGGTATTTTTCAAGCAGTCTTGAATAGCTTGGGGGGAAGGAACCGTATGCTTGCCGCTGCGGAAACCCCAGAGTTCGGAAAGGGGAGCAACGCTGATGTCAAAGTCTCCATTGGAGCGGCGGTGAATCTGCGCGGCGAGTTGAAACAAATCTATAACTTGAGTGGAAGAATAATCTATAGCACCGGGAGTGAAGCTTGCTTGAATTTCTGAAAAAACGGAATGGATTTTCTTTTTGGCTGTTTCAAATTCAGAATCCGGGACCTGCAGCTGAACCTGACAAATGGTATCGAAAAATAAGAATGTGGTTCTTTTCCATTCGGGCATCCGCCGGCACCCGGAAAGCAACGCTGTCGATAAGATTCCAATGATAAAAATATTTTTTTTTAGCGGACCCATAAATTTGTTCCTGAATCCACATTTTGAGAAAAAGCTGTGGAAAAGTCAATCCGTTCAGGTTAGTTGACAGAAGGGTATATTTTTTATATTTTGATGACATTCTGAATGTAATGTCTCTTGCATCACGAATTAAGAATCCGCCATCAAACCCGCCGTATGCCGGCAGCAGAGGAGATAATGATGAGTGATAAAGTCCGTTTAAGTGCCATGATGTTCCTTCAGTATGCTATTTGGGGGTCCTGGGCACCGGTCCTTTCCGAGTATTTGATCACTAAACTGGGTTTTTCCGGAACCGAAGTGGGTATTATTTATGCGTTACTGCCGCTGGCGACTATTATTTCTCCTTTCATCGGCGGACAGGCGGCCGACCGGTATTTTCCGACCCAAAAAGTGATTGCCTTTTTGCAGCTTATGGGCGGTCTTATGCTGATTTACATGTCGTTTATCACCAATTACACTACGCTGCTGTGGCTGATGCT
>CAYRTV010000319.1:0-3673 GCA_964427225.1 uncultured Eubacteriales bacterium | reverse complement strand
AAACCGTCTCCTCGTGCAAGCGCCGTCTAAGATCCTTCGTCGCTTTGCTCCCCGTATTTGCTTTTTCATCCTTTTTGCCATAAAATGGCTTTTTCAAAATCAAGATAATTCTATCAGATAAGGACAGATATGACAGACCAATCAAAAGAAGCCAGCTTGGGATTAGCTCTGATTCCGGTTTTTTTTCTGATTGCGGCTTTGTTTATCACCATCGTTGTTTTGGATCAGCCGGCACACATTCCCTTGATTTTGGCCGCGGCAGTTGCGGCCGGTGTGGCGGTCCGTTTAAAGTACGCCTGGAAAGATATCCAGGACGGCATGATCAACGGAATCAATCTGGCTATGGGAGCGATTTTGATTCTGATGGTAGTTGGAACCATGATCGGCACGTGGATTTCCGGGGGGATCGTTCCTTCCATGATCTATTACGGCCTGCAGGCTTTATCTCCGGGCATTTTTTTAGGGGCCACCATGATTATTTGTTCTGTTGTTTCTCTGGGAACCGGATCCTCGTGGTCGACGGCTGGAACTGTCGGGGTCGCTCTCATCGGAGTCGGACAGGGACTGGGAATTCCCGTCGCTATGGTGGCGGGAGCGATTATATCCGGGGCGTATTTTGGAGATAAGATGTCTCCGTTATCCGACACCACCAATCTAGCTCCCGCTGTGGCCGGAACTGACTTGTTTTCACATATCCGGCATATGCTGTACACGGTGGTCCCCGGCTATATTATTGCCCTGATTTTATATATATTTATAGGTATGCGTTTTTCCGGAGGAGTGTTGGAGTCGCAAAATATTGAAACAATGCTGTCTACGATAAAATCAGAATTTTTTATTCATCCTGCGCTGCTTTTACCTCCGGTTTTCGTTATTGTTATGGTGGTTTTGAAAGTTCCCCCTCTGCCTGCACTCTTAGGCGGTGCCGGAATCGGGGGTATATTCGCTATGATTTTTCAATCCCGCTCATTGGCTGAAGTCATTTCATCTGCGCAAATCGGATACATCTCCACCAGCGGTGTTCCTATGGTGGATGATTTACTGACCCGCGGCGGCTTGATGAGCATGATGGAAACCGTCGCCTTGATTATATGCGCACTCTCATTCGGGGGAATTATGGAACGGACCGGGATGCTGAAAGTTCTGGCTGCGGCTCTGCTGAAAAGAGTGCGCCGAACCGGCTCTTTGGTTGCGACCACTGTGTTCAGCTGCATCGGTATGAATGCTATTGCCGCCGATCAATATATTGCGATTGTGGTTCCCGGCCGTATGTTTAAGAGCGCTTATGACGCTAAAGGACTGCATCCGAAAAATTTATCCCGGGCTCTGGAAAATTCCGGAACCATGACATCTCCTTTAATCCCATGGAACAGCTGCGGAGCCTTTATGTGGGCTACCCTGGGAGTTAATCCGCTGATCTATCTTCCTTATGCATTTTTAAACCTTTCTGTTCCCATTATCACCATTATTTATGGCTATACCGGCATCACGATGGAAAAGATTAAGGAGTCCGAAACGTGATTATCGCGGTCGGCATTGATATCATTGAAGTGGAACGTATCCGGAATTTGCTGGAACAGAACGAGCGATTCCGGCAGCGGGTATTCACGGATACGGAGCAGGCATACTGCAGCCCCAAAAAAAATGCAGCCTTAAGTTATGCGGCTCGTTTCGCGGCCAAGGAGGCTTTTCTCAAAGCCCTTGGGACCGGATTAAGTGAAGGCCTGTCATACAAAGACATTGAAGTCGTCAATGATAAAAAGGGCAAACCTGAATTGAATCTATATGCCAAGGCCAAGGAGATGGTGGTCAGGAAAGGTGCCAAGGCCTGGCATGTATCTCTTTCCCACCTCCAGGAATTAGCCGCAGCCGTGGTCATTTTAGAGAAGTAAACATCAGGTAATAACGCCGTGTTTGCGTCCCACTTTGGTGAAGGCGTCGATGGCCTTCTCCAGATGGTGCCGGTCATGCGCGGCTGAAATCTGGACCCGGATGCGGGACTGTCCTTTCGGCACCACCGGGAAGAAAAAGCCGATGACATAAATGCCTTCATCCAGCAGGTCACTCGCCATATCCTGCGAGAGCTTGGCGTCGTTGGGGAATTGTCCCAGCATAATAGGAACGATAGGGTGTTCGCCCTGCTTGATCTCAAAGCCGGCTTCCGTCATTTTTTCCCGGAAGTATTTGGTGTTTGATTCCAGCTTGTCGCGCAGATCGGTGGTTTCAGACAGCAGATCGATGACGGCGATGGACGCGCCGGCAACCGCCGGGGCCAAGGTGTTGCTGAAAAGATAAGGGCGTGACCGCTGGCGGAACAGCTCGATAAGTTCTTTGTGGCCGGCGATGAAGCCCCCGGAGGCGCCGCCTAGGGCTTTGCCGAAAGTTCCGGTTATAAGGTCCACCCGCCCCATAACCCCCCGGTACTCATGGGTTCCGCGGCCGGTTTTGCCCATAAATCCCGTCGAATGGCAATCATCGACCATGACCAGGGCATCGTATTTTTCCGCCAGGTCGCATATTCCATCCAGCTTGGCGATATCTCCGTCCATGGAAAAAACACCGTCGGTGGCGATCAGCCGGTACCGCGCTCCCTGGCTTTCTTTGAGCTTCTCTTCCAGATCAGCCATATCCGCATGCTTGTAGATATACCGTTGGGCTTTACACAAACGAATGCCGTCGATAATAGAGGCGTGGTTCAATTCATCGGTGATAATGGCGTCTTCTTTGCCTAAAATCGGCTCGAAAACACCGCCGTTGGCGTCAAAACAAGCGGCGTAGAGCAGGGAATCATCCACCCCGAGGAAATCCGCCACTTTTTTTTCCAAGGTTTTATGGATATCCTGCGTTCCGCATATGAAGCGGACCGAGCTCATGCCGTATCCCCGCTCATCCAGCGTCTTGTGGGCGGCTTCCACAACCTTGGGATGGCTGGACAAGCCCAAATAATTATTGGCACAGAAATTGAGGACTTTTTTCCCGCTCTCCACTTCGATTTCCGCATCTTGGGGAGTGACTATGATACGCTCTTCCTTATATAGTCCGGATTTCCGGATGGATTGAATTTCTTTTTTTACGTCGTCTTTAATGCGTCCGTACATAATGCCTCCTTGTTTTAATCCAATAATATGTCAATTTGATTGTATACACGCATCGATGAAAAATGTCACACTTTATTATTCATGATATGGATAGGGATTACAATAATTATTCGCGTATCTGAATGGAGTCAGGCCGGCTTCCCGGCCTTTTTCCGTTCCTGCAGGACCGTAAGCATGTCCTCTGTCATAGCGGACAGATCATAGGAAGGCTGCCAGCCCCATTCTGCCCGTGCGGCGGAGTCATCGATGGATTTCGGCCAGGCATCGGCGATATCCTGGCGTTCATCGGGTTTGTATTCCACGCTGAATTCAGGAATATGCTTCTTGATCTCTTCAGCCAGTTCGCCTGCGGAAAAACTCATGCCGGCGATATTAAAGTCGGTATGATGTTCCAGACTGTCGAAATCCGCTTCCATAAGGTCCAGGGTGGCTTTCAGGCAATCGGGCATATACATCATCGGAAGCATGGTGTTTTCCCGGACAAAGCAGGTATAGCGGCCTTTTTTGACCGCTTCATAGAAAATGGCTACGGCATAATCGGTGGTGCCTCCTCCGGGGAGGGTTTGATGGCTGAT
>CAYRTV010000318.1:0-3691 GCA_964427225.1 uncultured Eubacteriales bacterium | reverse complement strand
GGGCGGAGTGATTATCAACGATATGCCCACATTTCGAGTTGACCACATGCCCTATGGCGGGATTAAAGAGAGTGGGTTCGGCCGTGAGGGCTTGAAGTTCGCGATGGAAGAAATGACGGAAATGAAACTCATGGCGGTTAATCTTAAAATATAGCAAAAAGTTAAAAGTGAGAAGTGAGATTTAGATCTTAAATCTAAAAACCACCTTGCAACTGGATGTTATATTGTAAGCCGGATCTAACGCAGTAAAAGCGAGCACAGCAAGCAAGAACCCAAGTAACCCATGTAACGCGAGCGAAGCGAGAAAAACGAAGCAGTATAAGATCCTCACGGCCGGCTGGTGCCGGCCTCAGGATGACATATAGTTTTTTGCCGAGTGCAGCGAATCCTCGAACAGCCAGCCGGCGGAACAGACTGAACAGACCGAAGAGACTGAAATAGACTCAGACAGACCTAGAAGGACTTAGATGGACAGGTGACTGCGAGCTCAGCGAGCAGGAGTGAGGGCCCGGACCTCCTCTGTCCGGCCCGGGCCCCAATCCATCGGGTCCCATGAAAAAAGAACCCGCATCGCCTGAATTAAATTTATGTTAAAGAGGAAAAAGGGGCGGAAAATCCGTTTTAACCGCAGCGGGTGGCCCGAATTTTTTTATTTTGCCCTCAATTTGATCACAAATCCGGTGAATCCGATCTTCGAAATCAAGAAAATCCCCTTCACTCATATAGCCGACATCACGCGAGACCAGCAAAAGAGCATACAGGGAAGCGGTGCCGGCGCGTGCATAGCAGAGATGAATCAAACTGAATTCTTTATCGAAACCGTGATGACTTAAAGATATGTGAGACATAAGGGTAACAGCGGCATTCCGGAGGCTGTCCCGCAAACCCAGGTCAAAGTTAAGATTGCCGGTTACAGAAAGGCGGTATAAAGATAAAGTCAAGTCTCGTGCTTCCCGCCAGCCTGGGTTTTTTTCAAGTTCCAAGGATTTGTTCATTTCGTCCTCCGTTTAGAAAGACGTATGAACCTGCCGGGTTTCTCACTCTTAATAAAAACTGTTAATCGTGAATCGTGAATCGAACCGTAAAACGCGAAACGCGAAACGCAAACCGCGAAACACGAAATGCGAAACGTAAAACGTAAACCGCGAAACGCATAAAACCATGAACCGGGGAAGAATGTCATCCTGAGGAGCGCAGCGAAGGACCTTAGGAGGCTCTGTCTCATAAAACCGGAGAATGGTGAATGGATTGGGGATACGTATGTGCTTGTTTGATGCTATGTAATAATCAATTTTAAATAAGATACTTTACACTTTTTACTTTTTACTCTTCACTCAATCAGTCAAGCTCCAATGTCTCCAAAGCTTGTTTTTCGATAAGGCTATTCGATTCCGATTCGGTTTCAGATTTGAGATTTGAGCTTTGCGATTTGAGGTAAATACGATGCACTCTAAGATTCCCGTCGCTTCGCTCCGGGAATGACATATAGGTTACCGACGCTTCGAACACAAAAGAAAGCGAGCCGGCTGAACAGACGAAGAGACTGAAATAGACTCAGACAGACCTAGAAGGACTTAGATGGACAGGTGACTGCGAGCGCAGCGAGTAAGAACCCAAGTAACCCGAGTAACCCTAGTAACGCGAGCGAAGCGAGCCTTACGCCGTTCCGTAAAACAGGTTCTTCAGCATAATGGCGTCGTCTTCCTGCACCGGGCTTTCGCAGATGACGATGCCTTCCACTGAAAAATCTTTCAGAGCTTGAATCCAATCATCATAACGAAAATCTGATTCTCGAAGATTGAGGTGTTTCATTTCCCCTTTTTCGTTATACATGATTCCCGATATGTGGATGTGGACGTTCTTAAGGGCTTGGTCTCCCAGCTTTTTTTTGACTTTATTTAAAATCCTGTAAAAGCTGAGATAGTCATTGGCCTGACCTTTGCGGGCATGCAGATGAGAGAAATCCAAACAGGGCTGCAGTCCTTCCACTTCCTGACATAGGCGGAGAATTTCCTCCAGGGTGCCGAACTGAGATCTTTTTCCCATCGTCTCCGGACGCATGATAACGGGGTTACGCTCGGAACGCAGGACCGACATCACTTCCTTCAAACCATCGCGGATTGTTTTAAAGGCTTCCTCCGCCGGTTTGCGCGAATAAGAACCCGGGTGAAAAACCACACTGCGTGCTCCGCAGATGCGGCCGATGCGGGCGGATTTCAATAACCGCTCCTGGCTCATCATCCGGATGCCCTGTTTGGGCGAATTAAGGCTGACATAATAGGGAGCATGAACACTAAGAGCGACTCCATTTATAAGCGATTCCCTTTTGACTGATTCTGCGGTATACGGCCGCATTTTGACACCCTGCACAAATTCGATTTCCATGCAATCCAAGCCTAGTTCTGATACGTGACGGATTCCATTGACAGAGGTTGTCGATGGTGAAGATTGCGGCACTCCGGCTGTTCCGAAAAGCAGCTTATTTTTTGGAAAGGTCATCATCGGCCTTTCCATCCGGGTTTAAAAAATCACTGACAATCCGCAAGGCGCAAAAATCGCCGCACATGGAACAGGCTTCTGATTTTGATTTCCGTTTTGTCCGTACCCGGTTAAACTTTTCCGGATCAATCACAAGTTTTCTTTGGGTTTCCCAGTCCAATTGTTTCCGGGCGAGGGAAAGCCGGCGGTCCATTTCCGCGGCACCGGGAACTCCTTTGACAATATCCGCAGCATGGGCCGCGATCCGGGAAGCAATGACTCCCTCGTGCACGTCTTCCGGTGATGGCAGCCCCAAATGTTCGGAAGGGGTGACGTAACATAAGAAATCAGCTCCGCTGGATGCGGCGATGGCTCCGCCGATAGCTGAGACAATGTGGTCATATCCCGGAGCAATATCGGTTACCAGGGGGCCTAGAACATAAAAGGGAGCACCTTGGCACAGCCGTTTCTGCAGCTTCATATTCATTTCGATCTGATCTAATGGAACATGCCCCGGTCCTTCCACCATGACTTGGACGCCGGCATCCCAGGCGTGCTTGACAAGCTCTCCCAGAGTAAGAAGTTCCTCGATCTGCGGTCTGTCCGTGGCATCATGAATGGCACCCGGACGCAAACCGTCTCCCAAGCTTAAAGTGACGTCGTACTTGCGGGCGATCTCAAGCAGGCGGTCGTATTCGGCATAGAGGGGATTTTCTTTTTCGTTATGCAGAATCCAGGCGAGATGAAAGGCCCCGCCCCGGGAAACGATGTCGGCCACCCTGCCTTGATTTTGCAATCGTCCTATGGCTTTTGATGTCAGACCGGCGTGAACAGTCATAAAGTCCACACCTTCTTGAGCCTGCTGCTCGATAACTGAAAAAATATCGTCCTCGGTCATATCAACCACCGAACCCCGCTGATGGATAGCTTCAATGGTCACCTGATAAAGGGGAACCGTTCCCAAAGGAATCCGGGCCCGGTCGAGGATCAAGCGCCTGATCCCGGAAATATCCCCTCCGGTGCTGAGATCCATAATAGTATCGGTTTTTGCTTTAAGAGCGGTATCCGTTTTCTGGATTTCATTTTCGACTTCTGGAAAATCTTCCGACGTTCCTATATTGGTATTGACTTTGGTGCGGAGGGAATCACCGATGCCGACAGGATGGATATCCCCATGATTGGGATTAAAGGGGATCACGACCCGTCCCTCGGC
>CAYRTV010000317.1:0-3701 GCA_964427225.1 uncultured Eubacteriales bacterium | reverse complement strand
CCACTCTGACCCTTGGAGAGGTCCTGGGCAGGTATGTCCTTCCTTTTCACCGGAAGCAGTTTATTTCCCTCATGGAAGCGGTTCTTCCTCAGCTGAGTGAAGCGGGGGCCGTAAGAGCGGGGGCGGCTGTCGAGAGGCAGTGCTGGAAGCTGATCGGGCGGCACAAATATCCGAATTCCGCTTGGGTGGAAACATACGGGGAAAGGGTCCGGGAGAGGAATCTTCTGAAAGATGTGTTTGACCGTATCCTCTACCGACTCGAGACGGATACGGACGTGAACGCCCGAAGAAATGCTATGGCAGCGCTTTCTCAGTTTCCCCATGACCTGTATGATGACAGGCTGGCGAAGCTGTTTTTTCATGGAGAAATGACTCAATATGAATCTTCATCTCCCATGGCTGTCAGATTCCTGCTTAAATCTTTGGAAGAAAATGATCCGAATTTGAGGGAAAGGGCATTGTCGGTGCTGGAAAAGCACGTATCCGGCTGGGATGACGCAAAATGTTTGGCCGCCTTCAAAGCCGTCCGGCACGGTCTGCGGTCTGCCGGCGGCCTTGATATCGCTCCCCTCAAAAATCTATTGAAGTCCCGGGCGGACCGGCTGTTTGCTTTTGCGGAAACGGTTGAATTGAAGCATTTCCCGATGATTGTGGACTTATTGATCCGTCTTGAGGACGAACGGTATTTCCAGGTGTTTGAGGAAGCGTGGAACCATCGTTTCGATGATCTGGAGGCCGGGCCAATTCTTTCCTCGTGTGCTGCACTGTTGCTGCAAAAGAAAGAGGATCGCCTCCTCCCTTTTATGATAGATCACCTCAATGCCCCTTCAGAGGCTCCTCATACGGGACTCAAGGTCACCTGTATCTACGGGGTCTTGAACCCTTATTATGAAAAATTACTGATTGATCCATCTTCGGAAATCGATCTCGATGCGGTGGTTGAGCGCTGGCTGGCCGTTGTCCGGGATCCAGAGGAACATCCCCGGGTGAGGGCGTCTTTTGCGGGATTGCTCCCCAGCCGGATCCTTTCTGAGAATAAACGCGATCAGCTTACTGAAATCTATCTGAGTCTGATCCAGGAACCGGAGGATTGGAATATCCGTTCGAAAGCATGCTGGAACCTGGCCAAAGCAGGAGAGCGCAGGATCATCCCCGTCATTTATGAAATAATGCTCTCAGATGACGCGCCCACGTGGGTCTATCTCAATTGTCTCTCCGGCCTCTTTATTTTAGAATCAAAACTCCATGAAGAGAAAGATGCCGGCGTAAAAAAGGCCGCACTTACGGGAGTGGAACTGCTGGACAGCCTGCTGACGTTGTATCCGGAGCCCAGTCCGGAGACGAAAATCATTCAGGTGAATAATTATTATTCCTGGTCGGTTATGTATCATGTCTATCCGCCGCTTATGGTTTTGGTGTCTCTGCGGCAGTATACCGGTCAGGATTTCGGCTATGATATCGGGGCCTGGAAAAAATGGTGCGGCGGTCTGACACAGGGGAAAGAGTGAGAACCTATCGTCAGCTGAGAGTTCTGGTATAATGGGTAACATGCTGAAATCCTGCTGGAAATACGTTTTGTCCCCAATCTTTGTTTTTTTCTCTTTCTCCCTGATTTGCGCGGGCCAAACTGAATCCTGGGAGAGATGGCTTGACCGGGATGTCCGCTACATCATTACACCGAAAGAGAAGCAGATTTTTCTTTCGCTCAATTCGGAAAAAGAACGCAAGGCGTTCCGCAGGGCATTTTGGCTGCAGCGGGATCCCACCCCGGGAACTCCGGCAAATGAGACTAGAAATGAGCACTATCGCAGATTACAATATGTTGAGAAATACTTAGGACGGAATACCGCCAAGGAAGCATGGGAAACGGATAGGGGCCGTATCTATATCATATTGGGAGAACCCATAGACATCCAAAGGTTTCACGAGACATCCGCCAATACGGTATCCATGGAGCTGTGGCAGTATCAAGGCGATGTCGGTCTGGGATTCCCGCCCGTTTTTTATATTCTGTTTTACCAGGATGACCGCTTTGGAGATTTCCGCTTGTACAACCCATCGTTCCATGATCCGCAGACCCTGGTTCAAGACAACCTCCGGCAGCCTTTGCAGAGGGAAGATGCCTATGAACAGCTCCTGCGCGTATCGGCGGAACTGGCTCAAGCTTCCCTGAGCCTTATCCCCGGCGCGGGAAGAAACCCCCGGCAGGCCTCCTCCTCGCTTTCTTCGGAGATCCTTCTGACCAGGATCCACCAGCTCCCTGAAAAGAAGGCCGATCCGAAGTGGGCCGAAGCATTTGTCAGGCATAAAGACGTCATCCTCACGGATTATTCCGTTCAATACGTGGAAAGCCATTATACCTATTTTGTGCACCAGGAAAGGGGACGCAACTATCTGCATTATGTCATCGAGCCCTATAAGGTGAGCATGGCCCAATATGACGACAAGATTTACAGTTCATTCAAGCTCAATATGAAAATTTCCGATGAGGATGGAGGACTGGTCCACCAAGAGGAGAAAGCGATTCAAGTTGAGATGACGCGCGATGATTTTAAACAAGTGCACGGCAGGCTGTCTGCTCTGGGGGACCTGACAGCACTGATCGGCGGCCGCTTCAATGTCAGCATCCTTCTCAGGAATACGAATTCCAAGGAATTTTCCAGCGCAGAAGCGGCCTGCGTTTCACCGAAAAAAGGCGGGCCCTCTCTCAGCCCGATACTGTTTTTATACGACGAGACCACTCCCTCCGATCCTGCCAGGACACTGCCGTTTCAGTTTGGAGAGCACAGGTTTTTTCCCAACACCCGGCGTACTTACACCCAATCGGACAATCTTCTTGTCTATTTTGAGCTATACAACCCCGTGATGGAAATGGAAAATTACGCGATCGATTATAAAGTGAACCGCGACGATAATGAAATCTTTTCCAGGAGGATTCAAGTGGGCGGGGAGACATCTTTTGCCGAGAAGCTTTCTCTTCAGGATGTCAGCCCCGGCTATTATTCGGTACAGGCCGTCCTGTTCGGCCCGGATGAGAAAATAATAGGAAAGAAACAGGGGGAATTTATTGTTTCTGAGCGGAGTGCGATTCCCAGGCCCTGGAGGTATAATAAGGTCTATCCCCCGCTGGGCCATCCCTATTTCGGCATGATACGCGCTTATCAATACCTGGGACAGGGAGATTACGCGGAGACAATCAGAGAACTGAGCCCCCTTTATAACGCGGCCGAACCGCAATTAGACGTGTCTAAGCTCTTAGCCAAAGCTTATATGGGGAAAGAGGACTATTCCAAGGTTATAGAGGTCCTTTCACCTTTGGGCTGCGTTCAGGATTTTGAAATTCTGGAAATGCTGGGAAAATCTTATTTGCTTGCCGGAGACTATGAAGCCGCGGTCACCACTCTCGAGAAGGCTCTGGAGGCGGGCGGTGAAGTCATCGGAGTCATCAATGCCATTGGATTAGCCTATCTGAAGTTGAATCAGCCTCAGGATGCATTGGTCTATTTCAAACGCTCATTAAGGCTCAATCCGGACCAGGAAGACATACGGGAACACATTTCGCGAATCGATAATTAAATCCACCCCGCGGTCTGGCCGCTTTATTGTCATTCTAAGCAATCACCTCCCCAGAGAGCAAAAATGGAAGCAGTTGTAAATAAAGACAATAAAGCGGCCAGACCGCGGGGTGGATTTAATTATCG
>CAYRTV010000316.1:0-3704 GCA_964427225.1 uncultured Eubacteriales bacterium | reverse complement strand
CTCTAGAATGTTCCGATAATAACCAAAAGTATTACTACCTACGTCAGAAAAAGGCGATGGGACTGGTCCGAAAACATTGATGCGCCGGTCAAACTCTTCGGGACGGCATTTGATGTTTTCTGACCGCCCAATACATTAACGGGGCGGGGGTCCATTTCAAAAAGAGACGGATCAGCTTATTATTCCATCCGGGAACACAGACCGGTTTATTTTTACGGGCGCATGCCAAGGAGACCTGCACCACCTTATCCGGGTCCATTGCCCGCATGATCCCCTTCTTATTATAAATCCGCTCTTTATTCAGACCAATCCGTTCGTGAAACTCAGTGCGGGTGATACCCGGGCAAAGCGCCTGGACATATACTCCGGTTCCCTTCAGTTCCAGGAAAAGAGATTCAGAAAACAATTTCACCATGCTCTTGTTAGCGGCGTAAACCGCATTCAGCGGATGCGGTGTAAAGGCAGCCGTAGAAGCAACATTGATAATCATTCCCTCGGTCGCTGCGATCATCCTGGGCAGTACGGAATGTGTCAGGCGAATCACAGCCAGTTCATGCACTAACAGCATGTTTTCATATATTTTTACATTTTCCTGATCAAAATAATTATGGGCCCCGAAACCGGCATTATTTATCAGTATCCTTAAATCTTTATTGTCTTTAAGCTTAGCAGACAGATCATTGATGACTTTTCTATCAGAAAAATCACCGGATTCCACTTCGACTTCTATTTCATTTTTCTTCCTTAGGTCCTCTGCCAGAGATTCGAGTTTTGCTTCCCGGCGGCCCGTCAAAATCAAATGGCACCCCTTTTTTGCAAATTCCTGTGCGAACGCTTCGCCGATTCCGCTGGTGGCCCCGGTGATACATGCCCATTGTCTCAGACTCGAGCGCATGACCAATCTCCTTTCAGCATTATATTGTATTTCTGTCTCATACTATAACACATTTTTTTCGGCATTGACTTTCCGGGAAAATAACATATTAAGGTAATTATGCTGCGAGACAGCAGCCCTGTCTTTCCAGGATCAATAAGCCAAGCGGAAAAGGACGACGTTGAAACAGTTATTAAACAAACTAAACCCGAAAAATAACCTCACTTTCTCTCCCGGGAACATCGAACATGCAGTCCCTATCCGTTTTGAGGAACAAGTCCAAAAATATTCTGCCCGGATTGCAGTTAAAGACAGGGATTCGGCATTAACATATGGTGAACTTTTCCTGCAAGCCCGCAACCTCGCCCGTCATTTAATCGAAATCGACCCGGTTAAAAACAGGCCGGTGACCGTTTACCTGCCCCATTCTGCTTCCTGCATCTCCTCCATTCTGGGTATTCTTTTTGCCGGGAAATGTTTTCTCCCCATTGATCCGGAATACCCTGATGATTGGGCAAAAAATATACTGGCTCAGCTGGATTCCGTAGTGCTGATAACGGATACACGCGGCTTGGATTCGGCTTTGCTCAAAGAAATGAACATCGGCACAGTTATTAACTTTGACCAAATTAACAGCAGCCGCCAGACGGATGGCCCATCTGTTCCCCTCTTCCCTGGAGATAATGCATACATTATTTTCACTTCGGGCACAGCCGGCAAACCAAAGGGAGTCGTGCATTCACACCGCAATGTGATGCGAGTGGTCAAAGATGATACCAATTCCGTTCAAATTAAACCGCAGGACCGAATCTCACTGGTGTCCTCCTGCAGCTTCAGCATGTCGGTTATCGATATATTTTCCACGTTAATGAACGGTGCCGGACTTTATTTATATGATATCAAGAAACAGGGTATCGCCCGCCTTCCTATCTGGGTGAATACCGAAAAAATCACCATCTTTCAATCCGTGACAACTCTTTTCACCCGAATGGCGGAGTCTTTATCCGGACAAGACAATTTTCCTCACATCAGGCTGATTAAGCTGGGGGGAGAACCGGTCTGTAAAAAGCACTTCCAGATTTTTCAGACACAATTCTCTTCCGGTTGTGTCTTAATGAACGGATATGGATCTTCCGAAATTTTACAGGCGAGTCAATATATAAGCCAAAAGGAAACAGCTATGGACGGTCCCTTGGTTCCCATCGGTTTTCCCACTCCGGATGTTGAGATTCTGCTGCTGGATGAGAACAAGCAACCGGTAAAAGATGGAGAACAAGGCGAGATTCACATTCGAAGCCGCTTTTTAGCACGCCGGTACTGGAAACAACCTCATTTGACCATACGAAGTTTTCTCCCCGACCCAGAAGGAGGAGACAAACGCATATTCCGGACAGAAGATATCGGGCGGAGAGATGGTACGGGCTGCATCACCCATCTCGGCCGCAAAGGAAATGAGGTCAAAGTCAGGGGCAACCTGATAAATACGACAGTTGCAGAGGATGCCCTGCTGGATCATCCTTCCATTAAAGAAGCCATCGTTAAAGTGACCCAAGACAGCTCCGGCGATAATCATTTGACAGCTCTTATGGTCAGCTGGAGTCGAATCCGTCCGGGAAAAAGAGAATTACGGACATTTTTAGATGCACGGCTCCCATCTTTTTATATTCCCAGCCGGTTCCAATATAAGCAACAGCTTCCTCTGACAGTTACCGGAAAGATCGACCGCAAGTCTGCCGGATATGTTGCCTTGCTGAAACCGGCATGGAAAACTTTAATCCTCCCGGAATTAACATCCAGCCAGTCAGCTGAACAGCCTGGCTGCTGGCTGATAATAACGGATGAAGAAAAGTTGGGGCTGTCTTTCCAGGCCCAATTGAAATTGAACGGACATAAGGTTAACCTATGCCATCCTTGCGGACAGGATGATTATGACCAATTGCTGAAGAAATTAACAGCGGATGGGTACATCCCTAATCAGGTTCTCTATATCCGTAATAATCCTGCCATGCCGAAAAGTTCACAACCAAAGAATCCGGATATGCTGCCGGCTTCCCGCTATTCTGATACAATCGAGCTGTGCCGGGCGCTGGTGCGGCGCCTTCATGGACGAGCCGTTAAATTTCATATTATTTCCGGACCGGTAAATCATTTGACCGGACAAGAAAAAATTGATCCTGATTCGGCTCTGGTATTGGGACCAGCCCGGGTTCTTCCCCATGAGAATCCCCGGATTTCATGTTCTTTCATGGATATAGATCCGGAAGATGTTTCCTCCCGCCCTGAACTATTCATCACCCGGGCATCCCAGCTTTTAAATAAAAATCCGGTCATTCCCTATTCAGCATACCGGAAAGGAACTATTTTTATTCCGGAATGGTCTGATCTGAGCAAGAGCAGCGAGCGGAGCAATGCGTCTTTCTTCAGAAAAAACGGTGTCTTTCTCATAACAGGTGGACTTGGGGGAATTGGATGGACCCTAGCGGAGTTTCTCTCAGCCAAGGCTGCGGCCAAGCTTATTCTCATAGGACGGTCTCCACTGCCCTCCAGAGAAAAATGGACTGCCCGGCTGCGGAAAAATAACATGATTGATATCGCTTACTACCAAGCGGATGTCACGGATTCATCCCAGCTGCGAAAGGCAGTTGAAGACGGAGCCAAACGGTTTGGCCCCGTAAACGGCGTCATCCATGCTGCCGGAACAGCCGGGCGTGACAGCAGTATCGCCGTCAAGGATTGGAAAGAATCCAGCCGGGTTCTCGCTCCGAAGATAAATGGAACGGAAAATCTAAAAAATATATTTACCGACAGTGCGCTGGATTTTTTTATACTG
>CAYRTV010000315.1:0-3733 GCA_964427225.1 uncultured Eubacteriales bacterium | reverse complement strand
AAAAAAAAAGGGGGACAAAAAAAATCGCCCGCCTCTTTCGAAAAAAAGGCGGGCAAAAAAACATAGCGGATGACCGGAGTGCATCCCGCCAGTAAAATAAAAAACAGCACGGCCAGAATATTGAAGTACCGGTCGATGAAGGCTTTGATGCCGGGGCCGTATTTTCTGAATAAACCGGCAATGGCGAAAAAGCGCAGCGAGCGGCTGATAGCTGAAGCCAGCACAAACAGGAGAAAATTAAGTTTGAAAACTCCGGAAGCAATGGTGAAAATTTTATAAGGAATAGGTGTGAAACCGGCCATAAACACATACCAAAAGCCGCTGGTTTGATAATGGGTCAGGACATTTTGGAAAGCTTCGGGAGTAAATCCCGGTACGTATTTGAAAAAGAAGGTATCAACGGATTCCCATAAGCCCAGCCCAATGGCGTATCCGAGCATTCCCCCCAGAACCGAAGCGAGCGAAGTGATTAAAGCAAAACGCCAAGACTTTTTGATTTTTCCCAGGCATAAAGCGATCAGGAGGGGGTCCGGAGGAATAGGGAAAAAGGAACTTTCCGCAAATGCCAGCAGGAATAATGCCGCCGGCCCGTAAGGAGTTTCCGCCCAGTGCAGCACCCATTCGTAGAGCCGTCTAAGCCATTTCATCTTGCAATCCGTTCAGATGGGAATCAAGGCCGGACGAATCGAGCCAATCATAGTCAGTCAGGTCACGGTGGAGTGGGGTGACCGTGATATATCCGTCTTCGATGACGCGGACATCGCTGTTGTGGTCTCCCGTGGCTTTTGGATTGCCGGTGCCTATCCAGTAGTAGTCACGTTGTCGAGGATCTTTTTTGACCAGAATTTCCGGATTATATCGCTTCTCGCCCAGTTTGGCGGATTTAATTCCCTTTAAAGGGGGCGGCGGGATGTTGATATTCAAAGTAATCCCCTGAGGCAGCTTATTTTTCAAGAGACGCTGAGCCAGGCTTTTGGCAAAACGGGAAGCAATATCAAAGTGACAGGTACCGTCCTTATCAGGCAGGCAGGAAAGGGCGGCCGAAGTGATCTGCAAAAATGTTCCTTGGACAGCTCCGGCAACGGTTCCGGAGTAAGAAATATCCTGCTGTCCTAAATTAGGGCCGGGGTTGATGCCGGATAGAATTAAGTCGGGTTTCCTTGGCAGCAGCTTCTGCAGGGCCAGATAAATGCAGTCAGCCGGGGTTCCGTCGACGGCAAATACCCGCTCTGAGGTCCGTTTAACCCGTAGAGGATGATGCAGTGTTAAAGCCAAAGAGGTGGCACTTCGTTCCCGGTCGGGAGCAACGATATAGGCATCTCCAAGCTCAGATACAGACTCTCTTAGAATTTGAATCCCTTCGGCAAAAAATCCATCGTCGTTGGTCAGCAGTATAAGTGGTTTCATAGTCATTCCAGTCTTTTTAAAAAAGGATTTTAACACAAAAGCGGTCCGACGGAAACACTAGTTCGGGCTATTTCTTATTCTTCGGAGCCTGGTCTGAAATTTTCCGGATAAGTTCTGGATCATCCGGAAACTGTCCTACTTTGGCGAGGCGGTGAAGAAGAATCGCCCAGTTTTCATCCATAGCCAAGACTTTGCGGAAGGGCGGAAGACTTTTTTCGATGCGGCCTGTGGCAGCCAATGTTACCGCCGGCCAGAAGATCATTTCCGCATTCCCCGGCACCATTTCTATCGCCCGGGTATAGGCCTGCATCGCCTCTATAATGCGGTTCTTTGTAAGATATTCATCGCCCTGATTCATGTGGTTATAGGCTTTATTGAGTTTAAGCAGCCGACCACAATCAATGCCGCGGATTGTTTACCCCGGATGTCGCCGCCTTCCTCCAGGGCGGCCTCTAAGGCCGCTGTCAGTTTGTCCGCCAGCTCCCCTTCTGTGCTTTTATAAGCCTGCGCCATGGCATCCCACACCGTGTTTTTGAGCATCATATTCGCCTGGCAGGTGAAGCTGTCTCCAGTGGTGTGTCCGGTTTCGGCAATACAGCCTTGTCCGGTAAAGACAGCGGTTCGCCCTTGAGCATCGACCATACCTGCCTGGCGGACATCCGGATGGAATTTTTCATTAAAGCGGCATCTTCATCTGCGGTTCTCGTGCAGGACAAGATAAATAATAAAATCACAATTAAAGGCAATACATAAAAATGACGTATGGATCATTCTCCTTCAAAAAGCAATGCCAGCATTTCTTCCGGTGTATGGACCGGGCGCTGACAGGAATAGTTTGTACAAACATAGGCGGCGGCCCTGTCTTCAGGTGGGTAGTTTTTGGTGAAGGGCGCCAGCATATGGATCTTTTCGGCTTTTTTGCCAGGCGGGACTGAAATAACAGCGGCATGTGGAATAAAGGCGCGGTGCAGAGCCTGCGCCAGTTTCCGGGTATCGTCGGCACCGGGAGCTCCGGTAATGATGACTTCACGAGAGGGGTTGAGGGCGAAATCCAAAGCCTGCAGCAGGAAACTGAAGCCGGTAGGGAAGCGCCGGACATCCGGGGAAGCAGCCCGGCCAATCCGGGCGGCTTTGCTTTCCAGCTCCGGAGCAGCTGTCAAGCGGCCCAATCTCAAAAGATTGAGCATAGCTGCAGATTGACCGGAGGGCACAGCACCGTCATTAAAGCTCTTCCGGTCCCGGCCCGGAAAATCAGGCCGGGGTTCCGAGAAAGCAAAAGCACCGGTGGATTCATCCCATAATTTCTCAAGCATGATATGATTGAGGCGGGATGCTTGTTCCAGGTAATCAGGTTCCCATGTGGACGCATAAAGTTCAAGCAGCCCCCAAGTCAAAAAGGCATAATCATCCAGAAAGCCGGGTATGGCGGCTTCCCCGTCGCGGAAGCGGTGAAGCAGTTCGTTGTCGGGTTTCCGGAGCTTGTCCCAAACAAAAGCAGCGGCCTTTTCGGCGGCTTCCAGGTAATCAGAGCGGTCCAGAACCCGTCCTGCCTTTGCCAGCGCTGCGATCATCAGACCGTTCCAATCGGTCAGGATTTTATCATCCCGCAGCGGCCGGGGCCGTTTTTCCCGGATGCAGAACAGCTTCTTTCGAATGGGCTCAAACCGTTGATCGAATTCCCTTTCATCCAGGGCGAGGCGTTCTGCTGTATCCGCCACCGTCCGGTTTAAATAAAAAATGTTTTCATCCCGGTTTTCCTCTCCGGTTTCCGGGGTGAAATTGCCTTTCCGGGCGAGGGGATAGGCGGAGACCAGAAAATCCATTTCTTCGGAAGACAGGGCATTTTCCAGTTCCTGCCAGGTCCAGGTGTAAAACCTGCCCTCCCGGCCCTCACTGTCGGCGTCTTCGGCGGAGTAAAATCCGCCTTCGGATGACGTCATATCCCGCAGTATATACGCGCAGATATCCTCGGCGGTTTTGCGGTGACGGTAGGCCTGGGTTACTTGAAATATTTCCGCATAAGCCATCGTCAATAAGGCTTGGTCATAAAGCATTTTTTCAAAGTGGGGCAGAATCCAGCGGGCATCGGTGGAATAACGGTGAAATCCGAATCCGATATGGTCGAAAATCCCCCCGGCCCGCATCCGGCGGCAGGTAGAATCGGCCATCGACCGGGGCCGGCCCTTGTTCTTCCGGACCCCGTACCGCAGCAGAAAACCGATATTATGCGGGATGGGAAATTTGGGAGCCCCCCCGAATCCGCCGTAATCGGCATCAAAGCTTGCAGCCAATGCCTGCAAAGCGCGGTCCAGTATTCCTGACTGCA
>CAYRTV010000314.1:0-3739 GCA_964427225.1 uncultured Eubacteriales bacterium | reverse complement strand
GATGAAGTTTACTTGCACTAACTACCGCAAGGTCATATGGTACACGCTTTAATTTGTCAGGCTGTCACAAGCTTGCCCCCTTCTTGATCCCTTGTCCCTTGTTTATCCTCTTTTTCTTTCATTTTTGGAGGGTTAACCTTGGATTGTCTAATAAGGTTTTTAATCCCAAGATGTTTTTTTCTCTTTGCTGGTAGTATTGCCCTCCTACCTGTCCGGCAGGCGGGTAAACAAAGCCGCTTTTTAAGTTCGCGAAGGCCAAAACAACATCGTCATTGCTCCTGCTTTGAACAATGACATAGCTTTTAAAACTACTCACAGACAACCCCGATACTTGTTCCTTAATATTTTCTGGCTGCAGATAGGAAAAGGGTCCAGATTTTAAGGTAAGTTTATTTTTTTCTTTACAATTTATATCAAAATAAATTGGTACACTCATCTCCCAATCATGAAAGGATCGTAAACGCAAAACGCATCCATTTTTCAGTTTTATATCTAACAGAACAGGATCACTTGCATTGCAACTATATAATAATATTGCAGACAATATCGATAAGAATATTGCTATACAATAACATTTATTTATCATATTGGTCATTAACAAAAACACCTTCTTGGGTTGGAGTATACTTCTGAAAGTAATATGGGAAAGTAGGCTCGCCGAACTTGCCCCAATACAATTGAATTAAGGATTGAACATGTTTGGCATTCTGCTTATCAACATCATAATAAATAGCCCTATGATCAGGATTTCCTCCAAAATCAAGCTGTAAATAATTTTGATGGTCAAAATACTTAGGACTCCAGCCCCTATATCCTTTTTCTGGCTTCAGAGAGTACAGCCATATTGACCTAGAAATAAGACGCTCATCATTGGGAGAAAAACGGCCAGCATATTTATCTATTAAATCAGATGCTTTTTTTCCATCTACGATCGCATAGTAATGAACAAGATTAGATACCAGGTCTTCTGTAGAAAAACTCGAAGGAATTTTGTCAACCTCTCCTCGCAATCTACCGTATACTCTATTGATAAAAGTGCTCCCTTGCAGTCCCTCGCCTTGGAAAGATTCAAATTGATTACTGAATAACATCCAAGCAAACAGTAATTGATTTTTCTTTCCAGTAGAATCGGATTTTAGAGTAATACAAAATTTTGCTGCTGATTGCTTGCCAGTTTGACTCATTGACAATTCAAAGGTCAGACTTTTTTGTGCTTTTGCGCTTTTTATTTTTTTCCAAGCACTTTCAAGACTTTTATTTTTTCCATAAGCATGAGATTTATCTATCCACCCCATATGCCATGTGTAAAAAACTATCCCCTGATCGACATGGGTTAGCGAAGTCAACCCCAGAAAATCTATCAATCCCACAGGCTCATTCCCGACAAACCCATAATGATTAACTCCACCATCTTCCCCAAGCGGATCTTTGCTAACCCACCGCCCCAACTCAGGAAGATAGTATCTGTACCCATAATAATATAGATCCGTCTCCCCGTCCCAATACTTAGTGGAGAACCGAAACGCATTCCCCGCCGCATCAGCACCATCCACGAAAACCGCCTTCCCAAACGGATCATACTCATACCGAGCGGTAACCGCCCCATCCGCCGGATTCACCAGCTGCCCAACATTCCCGTTCGCATCGTAGAAATAATGGCGCACCTCTCCCCCGGACACCCGACAAACCAGCCCACCGATGCCGCCGGCGCCCTGAATACTCTGGAAAAGATCCGGGCCCCACACATAAAACTTGTCAAAGAGCGGATCCCCGGCTGCGGAGACCTCTATTTCTTGTATCAGATTCCAGCCGTCATATACAAACAGGATCTCTTTTTCTAGCTCCCATCCATCGGATCCGTAGGCATAAACGGCCTTTTTTACCCTTCGGCCCAAAGAAGCGCATCTGTGAGGATGCGCCGTTATGCGGTTTTGGATTTACAGGAGAATTGCCGCTTGCATGCGGCCGTGAAGGAGCAGGGCGGGATTGAAAGGCGGTTAAAAAAGAAAAAATTCGGCCCATGCCTGGACCAGTCGGCGGAACCGCCGAGAGGAATTCAGGGAGGACTTCTTTTTTTAACGACCGGAAGGGGCTTTAGTTTTTTCGAGCCTTTGTACCAAGTCCACCAGAGTGCCGCCACAATAATCAAGGTGCGACCCAGTTCATATTCCCCCCTCATTGAATATTTCTCGCTCTCTTAATAAAGGGGAAAATTTTACTTTTGTAATACATATGGGCATATCTCAAAGTTGATGAATCATCATAGTGCAAAACAACTATCCATTTCCCGAGCAAATACTCCTTACTAAATTCTTCTGAAAGTTGATCGTCAACACTATTAGGATAATTCTCTATTTTACCGAACACTTCGTGAATCTCGTCCTTTGTCATACCACGGCTTAGAAAGGCCCATGAGTCTGGGTACATAGGAAAAGCGATAAACAGAATTAACCCTAATAAAAAAATACCGATGAAGATTATCAAGTATTTCATACGTGGTCTCTATTTTCTTATTCTGGTGGATTGGACGGGATCCATTCCCCTCCAGCTTCTGGCTTCACATCACTTGGGTCATAGTATTCTGTTTTTCCCATGACCCCATATAGTTCAAATCCAAAATAAGCTTTCCATGCATCTCTGAATGATTTATTGTTTTCCGTGGGAGTTGCCGTATTACAGCCGCAACTTATCCCTATGGCATTTTGCGTAAAAGCTGCTTTTTCGAGGATTCCATTTTTGATATCTTCCATACTCAATGCAGCTGCGCCAGGGTTATTTCCAAATCGATTATTATATTGAAGCATAAGCTCTCCTGGAGCTCCATGGCCGAAGTATGTAAAACGTGATATTTTTTCTTGACCGTGTCTTCTTTCGCCTTGTGGACCCGTATTTATGTTCACAGCAAATTCACCTTTTTCAGAAAACCATCTCAAAATGACGTTATGTTTTTTGGCGAGCTTTTTAATTTCATCAAGGTAAGCGTTTTCGCCTTGCCCATCCTCTTCAGAACGCCTCGTATAAGATTTTGCATCTACGTGCCATTCTATGTGTTCACCTTCGTTTAATTTTCTTTTACGTTTAACAATTTCGTTTTCTGCAGCAAGAATAAAATTGCTCCAATTTCTGTCGTGTGCAATAGGAACACCAATTTTTCTTAGAATTCGGTATGGTAACTCTAAGCCATACTTGCCGCCTGGTATATCCCATCCATGGAAATTTGGATTACACCCACCACTAATAACCACTTCGTTTCTACCTAAATAATCAATTCGGCCAACAATATTATTGGAAACAACTTGGTATAGATTGATACCTCCTTCTTCTCCTATCGGATCCCGATTTATCCACCTACCAAGTTCCGCCGAGTAGTACCTGTACCCATAGTAGTACAGCTTTACTTCTTGATCGTAGAACTTTGTGCTGAACCGAAACACATTCCCCGCCGCATCAACACCATCCACGGACACGGCATTCCCGAACGGATCATACTCATACCGAGCGGTAACCGCCCCATCCTCCGGGTCCACCAACTGGCCGACATTCCCGTTGGCATCATAGAAATAATGGCGCACCTCTCCCCCGGACACCCGACAAACCAGCCCACCGATACCGCCGGCGCCCTGGAGGGTCTGACTGAGATCGAGGCCCCACACATAAAACTTGTCAAAGAGCGGATCCCCGGTTCAGTGCTGACGCATGAATTAAAGAATGGCCGGCTTTGGTCATCACCCTACCTCCC
>CAYRTV010000313.1:0-3771 GCA_964427225.1 uncultured Eubacteriales bacterium | reverse complement strand
CGCCTGAAAAAGGCTCTTTTTACCGCTCCGACCATTTTCCTTTCGCCAAACAGGGAGTCCCGGCTTTGAATGCCGGATCCGGTGTTCAGCATGTAGAAAAAGGAGAGGAATGGGGGCGGGCTCAAAGAGAAAAATACATCAGTGAAAAATACCATAAACCATCGGATGAATTTGACTCAAGCTGGGACTTGAGCGGACTAGCTGATGATTTGCATATGTATTTTATGCTTGGATACCGGCTAAGCATGACCTCAGATTTTCCAGAGTGGAAAGAAGGCGGCGAATTTAAACTGATTCGTGAACAATCCATGCAAAACCGCTGATTTCTTCTTAACATCGCGGCCCGGCCGAGTTAAATCGTTTATTATTCTTGAGGGGAATCAGTTTGTGCGCCGTTTCGATCCCTTCGATGATCTGCGCCTCGGCCTTTTTGAGTTGTTTCTTCCGCGCTTTTGTCCGCGTAATCCGTTGGAGAATTCAAAGCCGTCGCAGCTGTGATCGATGGCGTAGAGTTCAAAATCCGTTTCCTTGATCGGAATGTCCATGCCGATGAAGGACTGGATCGCGCTCAAATGTTCTGATTTGCCCTCGGAGACCAGGGATATGGCTTTTCCGGCGTTTCCGGCCCGTCCGGTTCGCCCGATTCGGTGGACGTATATTTCACGGTCCTCGGGAATATCGTAGTTTATGACCATTTCCAAATCGTCGATATCAAGCCCCCTGGCTGCGACATCTGTTGCCACGAGGAAAGAGAATTTTCCGGATGTGAAATCTTTGATAACCTTGAGCCTTTTGCCCTGGGGCAAGCTGCCGGTCAGGGCGCGGGTGCGGAAGCCGTTTTTTTTCAGGCGTTGAGACAGGCTGGAGGCCGCATGCCTGGTGTTGGAAAAAATCAGGGCGTTCTCTGGTTTCTCGGATTTTAAAATACCCAGCAAGAGATTCAATTTTAAATGGCTTTTGACCCGGTAAAGCTCCTGCTTTATGGCATCCACGGTGATCTGCTTGGGAGTAACCTCGATAAATTCGGGCTGATTCATATAATCGCTTGCGATTTCCCGTGCGAAACGGTTCAATGTGGCGCTGAAGAGCATATTCTGCCGGGATTCGCGCGCCGGCAGCAGCCGGAGAATTTTTTTAATGTCGGGAAGAAATCCCATATCGAAAAGGCGGTCAGCTTCATCAATAACCAGAATGTCAATGCTATTGAGAGGCAGCCGGCCTGTCCGGTTAAGGTCAAGCAGCCGTCCCGGTGTGCCGATAATAATATCTGTACCGTTTTTTAAGGCCGATAATTGCTGGGAATAACCCACGCCTCCGAAAAAGCTGCTGATTGAGTATCCGAGATATTTGTTCAGCAGCGTGGCTTCTTTTTCGATCTGGACCGCCAATTCCCGGACCGGAGCGAGGATCAGGACACTGTTTTTTTTTGATGGGCGTTTGCGGGTCAAACGTTCTAAAATGGTAATAAGAAACGCGGCGGTCTTTCCGGTCCCGGTCTGGGACTGAACCGCGGCATCTTTGCCCTCCAGGGTATGCGCAAGGGTTTTTTCCTGTACGGATGTCAGCTCTTTATAGCCTCTGTCCTTAAGGGCGCGCAGGAGGCGGGAGTCAATGTTAAGTTTTTCAAAATGCATATATTTATTTTCCTTATGTTCAATGTTCAAATAAAATAATTGGAGTTAATGCCAGACGAAATATTTTTTTTGAGGGATAGTTCGTTTTGACGATTTACAACCGAATATTCATATTGCACTATATCAGGTTTGCCGGGAAATAACAAGAAACCCCGGATGCTGATTGCGTTTATCGCTATGTTCGATTTGCATTACCATGATAATTATTTTTTGAATTAATCATGTATGCAGCATACTCCAAATGATGAAAATGAAGAAAAATATTTTCCTGGGTTTTGCGACAGCATAACATGTCACCTCCAGGCCGCGGGGATTTGAGGGTTCTCAGGCGAAGGAATCGCTGCCATAATATCCAGACGAATCAGCCTGGGATCCTTCGTCGCTTTGCTCCTTAGAATGACATGGACATAGATGCCACAAACAGGAGGAGGTAAGAATGAAAACATTCTCTTTGATTTTACTGATTGTTTTATTGCTTTGTTTTACATACGGCTGCCAAGAGGGTGAGAAAGCGGCCGGCGAACAAACGTTTGACGACGTTAAAAAATATGAAATTGCTGAGACGATTCGTGGCCTGGCTAAAAAGGCATTCGACGCTGGAACCAAGGATTTAGCGGAAATGTTCAGCTATTACAGTGATGATGCCGTTGCCATTGAGATCGGGCAGATTGACTACTCTTGGGAAGAGCATAAAAAAAAAAAAGCCTTTATGGCGACTGTGGCGGATTACAGCTACACCTGGGAGGATGTTGAGGTGGATGTGCTCTCTGAGGATGCTGCTGTTATACCATGACAGATCGATCAGACAATGTTTATAAGGGCAAAGTCGCGTGGACATGGGTTTTCGCCAAACAAGAAGAAGACTGGAAAATCAGGCATACCCATATCTCGACACCAATGGCGGGAAACTAAAATCTGTGGAGGACCGGCTGGATTTCATTGAGAAGCTCACGGGAGGGTTTGAGTTCGGGTAAAGGCGGAGAATCCTCACGCTTCAAGCGGGCAAGTATGCGGAGAACAGCTGCCGCTTCGGCTTCGACATGGTATCCGCCTTCCAGAACAAAGAGGATCCGGCCGCCGCATATCTCTTCCGCTAAGTCCTTCAGCTTACCGGCAATATGCCCGAAGCCGTCCAGGGTGACCTTCATTCCGCCTAAAGGATCCCGTTCATAGATGTCGAACCCGGCCGAGGAAAGGATGAAATCGGGATGGAAGCGCTGGACCGCAGGGGCAATGATCCTGTCGAAGACGGTGAGGTAGTCATCATCTGTTTTTCCGGGACTCAAAGGGATGTTGAGTGTAAAGCCTTCGCCGGGGCCGCGTCCGGTTTCACTCCAGTGGCCTGTTCCAGGATAAAAGGGCCACTGATGGATGCTGACATAAAACACATCTGGCCGTTCTTCGAAACTGTGCTGCGTACCGTTACCGTGGTGAAGGTCCCAATCCATGATAAAGATGCGGTCTAGGCCGTGATTCTGCAGAAGGTGTTCCGTTCCGACGGCGATATTGTTGAAAATGCAGAATCCCATGGCCCGGGAGGCCTCGGCGTGGTGTCCGGGCGGGCGGACCAGGGCGAACCCGTTGCGGATTCGCTCTTCCATGGCGGCGTCGGTGGCATTGAGAACGCCGCCGGCCGCCATGAGTGCCGCCTGGAATGACTGAGCCGAGGTCGAGGTGTCGATATCGAGCATGGTCCGGGCTTTCCCGGCGGTCGCTGCCACCTTATCGAAATAACTTTCGGTATGAACCTTGAGGATCTCGTCCCGGGATGCTTCGCGGGGCTCGATTTCCACCCGGTCTTCCGAGGGGTTCTTATCGATTAATCTGTAGATAGCCTCCAGCCTTTCCGGGCTTTCCGGATGATGAGGCGCCATGTGATGTTCAAGATAGATGGGATGACGGACAATTCCGGTTTCCATATTCTTATTATTTCATAAAGCGCTGTCATTTTGAATACGTTCAAAAAGGACAGTTACACTTCTGCGCGGGATATTGAAGGGGATTAATAAAGAAGGCCTGACACGAAGATTTGAAGTTAAATTTCATTCCTATATAATGACCTAGCCTGGATTATTCACGGGCCGAGATTGCCGCAGATGACGACAATACGTTCATTTATTGTCGTCCTGAGGAGCAT
>CAYRTV010000312.1:0-3780 GCA_964427225.1 uncultured Eubacteriales bacterium | reverse complement strand
TGGCAAAGACTGGCTCGAAACCAAAAATGAATGGGAAAAAACCGGTCATAAAGTGGCTGTCATAGGCTCCGGCCCCGGAGGATTGACGGTAGCCGGAGAATTAGCCCGCAAAGGCCACGATGTGACCATTTTTGAGGCTCTCCATGTTCCGGGAGGAGTTTTAGCCTACGGTATTCCTGAGTTTCGGCTTCCCAATTACATTTTGGAAGCGGAAATTGATTACTTGAGGAAGCTGGGAGTTAAGTTTACGCTGAATTTTGTGGTTGGCATGACGGCAAGCATTGATGATTTGAAAATGCAGGGATATAAAGCCATTTACATTGGAACCGGAGCCGGATTGCCGAATTTTATGCGGATTCCGGGTGAAAATCTGGTGGGCATTTATTCGGCCAATGAGTATTTAACCCGGGTTAATCTTATGAAAGCCAATGAATTTCCGGAATATGATACTCCGGTTTTTCTGGGCCGCCGGGTTGCCGTATTAGGCGGCGGAAATGTGGCGATGGATTCCGTCCGCACGGCTAAACGGCTGGGCGCGGAGTGGGCCGGCATCGTGTACCGCCGTTCCCGAAAGGAGATGCCTTCCAGGGTGGAGGAAGTCCACCACGCGGAAGAAGAAGGCATTGAGTTTCACTTTTTAACAACACCCACCCGGTTTATCGGAGACGATAAAAACCGGGTTAAAGGCATGGAATGTCTGCGCATGGAATTGGGCGAGCCGGATTCATCCGGGCGCAGGCGGCCGGTTCCCATTGAGGGGTCGGAATTCATTATGGATGTGGACCTGGT
The DNA here is from genome assembly GCA_964427225.1 of uncultured Eubacteriales bacterium. Lineage (GTDB taxonomy): Bacteria > Acidobacteriota > Aminicenantia > Aminicenantales > Aminicenantaceae > CAYRTV01. The sequence continues at coordinate 2,991 of CAYRTV010000312.1, read as the reverse complement.
GGTGGTTTCCATCGGCAACAGCCCCAATCCCCTGATCGGTCAAGTGACGCCCGGGCTGAAGATTGGGAAATGGGGTAATGTTGAAGTGGATATGGAAACCATGGCGACCAGCTTGGAAGGGGTTTATGCAGGAGGAGATATTGTTCGCGGAGGCGCGACTGTCATATTGGCGATGGGCGATGCCCGGGTCGCAGCCGGAGAAATGCATACATACTTGGTGGAACAATCTTAAAGGACCGGACCAGTAAGAATACTGCCCCGTCAAATGGAGGAAATCAATGAGTTGGGTTGATGAATACAAAAAGAAACTTGTCGCTGCAGAAGACGCTGTCTCGAAAATTAAAAGCAATCAGCGCGTTTATATAAGCGGAAACGCGGCCACGCCCTATGTATTAGCTGAAGCTCTGGCTGCCCGCAAAGATGAATTGCGGAATGTGGAATTGGTGCATGTTTTGCTGCTGGGAGATGATCCTTTTTCCAAACCGGAAATGGAAGGTCATTTTCGGCATAATTCCCTGTTTGTCGGGCCTGCCGACCGCAATGCTATCAATGAGGGACGGGCGGATTATGTGCCGATTTTTCTGCATCAGATACCGGACCTGTTTTATTCCGGGCAAATGCCCATAGATGTTGCGATCCTTCATCTGTCGCCTCCTGACGAGCACGGCTTCATGAGTTACGGGGTTGAAGTGCTTTGCTCTAAAGCCGCAGCTGAAAGCGCCAAAGTCGTGATCGCTCAGGTGAATGAAAAGATGCCGCGGGTGCTGGGGGATTCCTTTATTCATGTTTCCCGTATTGATAAAGTTGTCGAAGTTTCCGAACCGCTGCCTGAATTGAAAAAGAAGCCTTTCAGTGATGTAGAAAGAAAAATCGGCGGGTATATCGCGGATTTAATTGAGGACGGGTCTACCTTGCAGCTTGGCATTGGGGGGATTCCTGATGCCGTGCTGGCGGCGCTGAAAAACCGGCACGATCTGGGAAGCCATACGGAAATGGTTTCCGATGGCGTCATGGAAGCCATTCAAAGCGGTGTGATCACGGGATCAAAGAAAACCTACCATCCTAATAAGGTGATTTTAACATTCTTATTAGGATCTGAAAAATTATATGGCTTTGCCGATAATAATCCTATTTTTGAGGCTCATCCCACGGACTATACCAACGATCCATTTATTGTGGCCCGCAACGATAAAATGGTCGCTGTCAATTCCGCCATTGAAGTCGATATCACTGGTCAGGTCTGTTCGGATTCAGTGGGTACTTATATCTACAGCGGTTTCGGCGGCCAGGTCGATTTTATCCGGGGTGCCGCTCATTCCAAAGGCGGAAAGCCAATCATTGCATTGCCTTCAACAGCCAAAAAGGGGACCATGTCCCGGATCGTTCCTTTTCTTAAAAAAGGAGCCGGTGTTGTCACAACACGGGCGGATGTTAAATATGTGGTTACGGAATTCGGATGTGCCTACCTGCATGGAAAAAACCTGCAGGAAAGGACCCGGGCTTTGATCGAAATCGCTCATCCCGATTTCCGGGATGAGCTGATTCAGGAAGCAAAATCGCGCAATTTAATCCGCTAGGCATGCAGCAATCAAATCTATTTTCCAAGGAGAAAGGTCATATCGGAACCGATGAATCAGGGAAAGGTGATTATTTTGGACCGCTGGTTACTGCGGGAGTTTACGTTCCCGACGGCCAGGAAGCTGTACTCAGAGAAATCGGGGTCAAGGACAGTAAACGCATTTCCGACAATCGGTCCAGGGAGATCGCCGGTCAAATCAAAGCCGGTTACCCTCATTCGGTGGTGGCCATCGGACCGGAAAGATATAATCAGCTCTACAGCCGGCTGCGAAATTTAAATAAAATACTGGCATGGGCCCATTCCCGGGTGATTGAAAATATATTGGACAACGTTCCCTGTACTCAGGCGGTTACCGATCAATTTGGAGATAAGCTCTTTGTTTTGAATGCATTGATGAAAAAGGGCCGAGAAATTGAATTGATTCAGAAACCCCGGGCTGAAGAGGATATTGCTGTAGCGGCCGCTTCCATTCTGGCCCGGGCGGAATTCATCCGCAGGTTATCTTTTTTGTCACGGGATATAGGCGAAGATCTTCCCAAAGGATCGTCACCGCGTTCCGAGGAAACCGGCTTAATTCTCGTGAAAAGGCACGGTCCCCGGATTTTGGATAAGGTGGCTAAAACCCACTTTAAATTGACCAAAAGAATTTTGGACCAGGCCGGGCTCTGATTCCGGACTGCCCGCTGAGGAGGGTTTAATGCGAACCCAAAGACTGTATATTGACAATTCTTATCAAACAGAATTCACAGCCGCCGTGATCGAGCGGACGGAACATGAAGGACGACCGGCTGTGGTCCTGGATCAGACGTGTTTTTATCCTGAATCCGGAGGCCAGCCATGGGATACCGGAGAAATCAATGGGGTCCGGGTCTTGCAGGTGATGGAAGACGGGGAAAGAATTCTTCATGTTTTAGAAAAAAGCATTGAAAGTGAAACGGTTGCGGGGAAAATCGATTGGGAACGGCGTTTTGATCATATGCAGCAGCATGCCGGACAGCATGTCCTGTCTCAGGCTTTTTTCCAAATCGCAGCGGGAGAAACCGTATCATTTCATTTAGGGGAGGATTACTCAACCGTTGAAATCGATACGCGCGGAATAACTTCCGATCAGCTTCGGGAGATCGAAAATGCGGCTAACCGCATTGTCATGGAAAATGTGCTCATACATTCAAATCTGATTGAAGAAAACGACATCGGCCGGATTCCGCTGCGAAAACCCCCCGCCAAGAGCGGAACTTTGCGGATTATAGAAGTCGAAGATTTTGATTATTCGGCCTGCGGCGGGACCCATCCTCAGCGGACCGGGGAAATCGGTTTGATCAAGATTACGGGTTCGGAAAATATCCGCACAAATGTGCGGTTCCAATTCCTGTGCGGGTGGCGCGCCTTGCAGGATTACCGCCTGAAAAATG
>CAYRTV010000311.1:0-3787 GCA_964427225.1 uncultured Eubacteriales bacterium | reverse complement strand
CTCCGTGTTCATCATCGATGTAAAGAACTTTTTTCCAGCTCATTCCGGCATCCTGAGACATAAAAACACCCCGCTCAGGGTTTTTTCCGAATGCTTTCCCCAAGGCGCCCGCAAATACAATGCGCGGATTTTTTGGATTAATGACGATACGGGATATTCTCTCGGTTCTCTCCAGGCCCAGAAAAATCCAATTTTTTCCGCCATCCGTTGATTTATACATACCACGGCCGAAAGATACGGAGTTGCGCACATTGGATTCCCCGGTACCCACATAAATGACATCGGGATTACCGGGCTCCAGCGCAATATCGCCGATGGAAGACACCGGCCGGCCGTCAAAGATCGAAATCCAAGTGACACCGCCGTTTTCGGTTTTCCATACTCCTCCCGAAGCCGTGCCGACATAGACCAGATTCGGATTTCCGGGGACCCCCTCAACATCCGTTACCCGGCCCATCATATTGGCTGGACCGATATTTCTCCAATGCAGGTTATTGAATATGGCTGCATCCATATTATTATTCTGGTTCTGCTGAGGGCCTGCTGTTGCCGTTATTATGCAGCCAAGCAGCAAAATAATTAGTAATCGGGATCTCATACCGGCCTCCGCAATAGAATTATCACTTCCAGGAATAATAATTCTGCTTTTATTTATGCGAATCAAAGCATATCAAGGAATAGTTTGATAATATAATAGAATGTCGAAAAGTTCAAATCTCAAAATGATAGTCCCGAATGCCGGATCCAACCCCGGCTGCGTTTAAAAAATTTTATCCGGATTAAGAATTCGATTAGGATCAAATACTTTTTTTATCTCCCGCATGAGCCGTATTTGCTCATCATCCAGCACGTAAGAGAGATAGGGCTTTTTGACCAAACCGATGCCGTGCTCCCCTGAAATCATCCCCCCCCTTTCCCGGCAATCGCGATACAGTTCAGCCCGGATCTCATCCAGTTTCGGCTTCCACTCCGATTCCGGCAAAGGATGTGTTTCCCCATCTTTATAACGGACATTCATGATATGGGTGTGGACGTTGCCGTCCGCGGCATGACCGTATGTCGGGAGCCACATTCCATATTTTTCCTCCACTCTCTGCACCTTTTTGACATGCTGAGCAATCTCCGCCCGCGGTACGACAATGTCAAGTGTTTCCACATTGTTGTCTTTTATCGATTCATACATTTTGCTCCGGATATCCAAAACCTGTTTTTGCTTTTGGGGGTTATCCGCAACAAAAACATCCAGCGCCCCTTTTCCCAGACAGACTTCGGCGACTTCTTCTGACAATTTATCCATTTCATCTTTGCCGGCCGCATCTAAAATGACCAGCAGATAAACCCGGCCCATGGAACAGGGCCAACTCTTATTCAATAATCTTTCAGTGCGGGTAATGACTTCCTTGGGAATAAACTCAACAGCCAGGGGTAGAATTTTATTTTTAATCATCAAGGGGACCGATTCAATGGCCTTATCCAAAGAATCAAAGGGAATAATCAGGGACCTGGAAGCTGGAGGAGGCGGCATGAGCTGAACGACAACCCGGGTGACAATCCCCAGAGTTCCTTCCGAACCGATAAAGAGGTTCATCAGATTATAACCGGTGCTGCTCTTCATTATTTTGCCGCCCAGCCGTATCACCTTTCCGGACGCCAGCACCACATCCATACCGCGGATATAATTCCGGATGACACCATATTTGACGGCCCGGGAACCGCCGGCATTCGTGGCAATCAGGCCTCCGAACATGGCGCTTTCATCTCCAGGATGGGGCGGAAAAAATAACTCCGCCTCTTTAATCGCAGCATAGAAATCCATAAGATTGACACCGGCTTCCACTACGGCCATCTGATTGGCTTCATCCACTTCTATAATCCGGTTCATTCTTTCCAGGGAGAGCACCATTCCACCTAAGGAAGGAACACAGCCTCCGCAGAGCCCGGTGGCTGCACCCCGCGCTGTTACTGGAATATTGTTTTTCTGTGCCACTTTGACGACAGCAGCCACTTCTTCCGTATTTCCGGGTTTGACCACCACATCCGGCGGGTGGGAAATGTCATCTAAAGTGAATTCATCATGACTATAATCTATGATCTTTTCCGGTTCCGTCAGCACATTTTCTTCTCCCACAATATCCCGCAATACATTAATGACTGCTTGATCGACTTTATTTTCCATTGGTTGTACTCACTTCACTCTTCACTCTTTACTCTTTCTTAATCAGAACCGCCGGCACATCAGCTTTTTTCACCTGATCATTGAATTCCGGAAGATCACGCTTTTCAATCAAGTCTAAGAGTCCCAGTTGGGTTTCGGCTTTGGATGACAACTCTTGAAAAACCTTATAGGACTGCTCGGTAGGCCGTGCATCCGCGGCTGCCACGACCGACATCAGCGCAGCCAGCTTATTGTCCAGTTTAATGGGATAATTTAAGGGATCCTGCGGACTTTTCGATTTGGACTGGACCAAGACATCTTCAATGGCGGTCAGTTTATCTATCAGTGTGCGGCCGGATTCAACCAATTCTTCCATTTCATCCCTGTCGTTGACTTTATCAAGCACATCCTTTATTTGGCTGCGCATTGAGCGCAGCTTAATGATTCCCCGGTTGACTTCAGAAAACCTGTCCCGGATCTGGATGAGAAAATCAAATTGCCGCTTGAGGTCCGCATGGGAGGTGTCTATGCGGGGATCTTTTCTCCAGTCCCAAGTGCGAATCTGTGTTTTTTCACCGATGATAAGCCTGACTTCATATTCACCGGGAGGTGCCACCGGCCCCGTACCGGAGCCTCCCCAAAGCACAGCTTCAGACACCCGCTCTGCGTCCGGATAACGCATATCCCATACAAACCGGTTCATCCCCGGCTCGGCGGGAAGTTTTTCTCCTCCTTCTCCTTTGGATGAGAACCTTTTTATTACCTGGCTGCGGCTGTCTCTGAATTCCAAGGCAAAGGGCTGCGCAGGAGTCTCCTTGAGAAAATAATAAATAACTGATCCGGAAGGGGGGTTCTGTCCGGTATTTTCCCGGGGGTAACTCCCCCCCTGCATACGGTAAGCATAACGGGGCTTAAAAAGAAAGTAATCCAGGCTTGCGGTCTCAGGATTTAATTGATGCAGCGGAGTCAGATCGTCTAAAATCCAAAATGACCTCCCATGGGTTGCCGCTACCAGATCATCTTCGGTGATCACCATATCCCGAATCGGCACCACGGGTAAGTTCAGCTGCAGAGACTGCCAATTCTCCCCATCATCGAACGAGACGTAAACTCCGGTCTCGGTGCCGGCATACAGCAGCCCCTTCCGCTCAGGATCTTCCCTCACCACCCGCACAAAGGCTCCATCCGGAATGCCGTTAGTGATCTTCACCCAGCTTTTGCCGAAATCCTCTGTTTTATATATATATGGAGCGAAATCATCCAGCCGGTGCCGGTCCACCGCGATGTAGGCTCTGCCCGGAGCAAAAGTGGATGTATCGATCATGCTGATCATACTCCATTCGGGAAGCTGCTTGGGAGTGACGTTATTCCAGGACCGGCCTCCATTCCGGGTGATATGCACCAAACCATCATCCGTTCCGGCCCAAAGGATGTCCGGATTGAATTGAGATTCCGCCAGCGCAAAGATGGTACAGTAATATTCCACACTGGTATCATCTTTAGTAATAGGTCCTCCGGACTGCTTCTGTTTGGACTTATCATCCGTCGTCAGGTCCGGACTTATCACCCGCCAGCTATGGCCTTCGTTGGTGGATTTAAAAACGACTTGGGCACAGTGATAAAGCACATCGG